>NZ_BAIO01000351.1 GCF_000613305.1 Komagataeibacter kakiaceti JCM 25156 | reverse complement strand
GGACGGAGGCTACCTGCGGCGATGCCGTAGTGGCCGATGAAAGCCCCGGCAGCGTCAGCCGGGCCGGGGCGTCGTGATCCATGCCGGGCGATCCAGTCAGCCGGTACCAGCCACATAGGCCCCCACCAGAACGACGATTCCGCACAAAAGCAGCACACCCGTCGGCAGCCCGCGATCGGGCAGCGGCACGGGAAAGGAGAGTTCGGCGCGCCTGGTGAACGCCCCCCGGCTTTCCACCTTGAAGCGTTCAACAAGGGGTTCCGGATTCAGGCCCAGGGCCTTGGCGTAGGTGCGCAGGAAGCCGACGGCGTACGCACTGCCGGGCATTTCGCCGGGGCGGTCGCCTTCCAGTGCTTCCAGATAGGACAGGCGGATGCGCAGCCACGCCGCGACATCGGGCAGTTTCCAGCCCATTTCCTCCCGCTTCGCGCGCAGTTCGTCACCGACCGATGGGGACGATGCCCTGCCGGGTTCGGGGGCGGCCGCTGTCGCGGGGTTGGAGCGGAACATGCGCTTGCCGTCGCTCATCCGTAGCGTGCCCTCTCCTCCTGCCGGATCAGGGCGTCAATGGCCTGATCGACCAGTTCCCGGATGATTTCGGCAACCGGCTGCTCGGCGGTGATCATGCCGACCGACTGCCCCGCCATGACGGAGCCGTTTTCCACATCGCCCTCGATCACGGCGCGGCGCAGGGATCCGGCCCAGAAATGCTCGATATCAAGCTGGGCGGCTTCCCGGGTCAGTTCACCGGCCTGAAAGCGGCGCAGCGTTTCGGCCTGATGCTGCAGGAACTCACGCGTGCCCGCATTGTTGAGCCCGCGCACGGGAATGACGGGAAAACGCTCATCAAGCTGGACGGAGGTCACGGCGTCACGCGCGTTGGCGCGGATGAACGCCTTCTTGAAGCGTTCATGCGCGATGCTCTCGCGTGAGGCGGCGAAGCGCGTGCCCAACTGCGCGCCGGACGCGCCAAGTTCGAGATAGGACAGGATCGCATCCCCCGCCCCAGCCCACCGGCGACAAAGACCGGCACGTCATGGATATGGGGCAGGATCTCCTGCGCCAGCACGGTCAGGGAGACCGGGCCGACATGCCCGCCCGCTTCCGATCCCTCGATCACCAGCGCATCGACGCCCAGACGGACCAGCCGCCTGGCCAGCACCAGCGCGGGCGCGAAGGCGATGACCTTCGCCCCGCCTTCCCTGATGGCGCGGATGACCGGGCCGGGCGGGATGCCACCGGCCAGCACCACATGGTGATGCCCGCATCCAGGCAGACGCGCACGAGCTGGTCGAGCCGGGGGTGCATGGTGATCAGGTTGACGCCGAAGGGGCGCGTGGTCAGGGCCTGTGTGGCGGCGATTTCCTCGGCCAGACGGTCCGGCTCCATCGCGCCGCAGGCCAGCACGCCAAAGCCGCCGGCGTTGGAAATGGCCGAGACGAGATGACGCTCGCTGACCCATGACATCGCCCCGGCCAGAAGCGCGTATTCACTGCCAAGGAAGCGCGTGCCCCGGCCCCACAGATGGTCGAGCCGGGCGCGGGCTTCCGCCCGGCGGGCGGGATCGGCCATGGCCGCCGTGATTTCGGGTGTGCCGGGAGATGTCATGTCGGTTCCGCTCACGCCGCATCAAGACCATAGGCGGTATGCAGGGCGCGCACCGCGAGTTCGGTATATTCGGCGGCGATCAGCACCGAAACCTTGATTTCGCTGGTGGAGATGACCTGCACGTTGATGTTGCGCTCCGCCAGCGTGCGGAACATCGTGCTGGCCACGCCGGCGTGCGACCGCATGCCCACGCCGACCACGCTTATCTTCACCACATCGTTATCGGTCAGCAGTTCGCCGTACTGGATGGTGGCGCGGTGCGCGTCCAGCGCCGCGATGGCGCGCTCCAGGTCGTTCTTGCTGACCGTGAAGGTCATGTTGGTCATGCCGTCATCGCCCGTGCTCTGCACGATCATGTCCACGTTCACGTTGGCGTCCGACAGCGGGCCGAATACCGCCGCGGCAATGCCCGGGCGGTCGGGAACCCGGCGGACGGAAAGTTTCGCCTCATCCCGGGAGTAGGCAATTCCGGCGACCTGTTCCTGTTCCACGATTTCGTCCTCATCCACGACTAATGAACCGGGCAGATGCCTTCGGATGGTGCCGGACCATCATTGAAACTGGACAGCACCTGCACGCGCACGCGCTCCTTCATGGCCAGTTCCACACTACGGGTCTGGAGCACCTTGGCCCCTACGGATGCGAGTTCGAGCATCTCCTCGTAGGTAATCCTGTGCAGCTTGCGTGCTTGGTAACAATACGGGGGTCGGTTGTATAGATTCCGTCCACGTCCGTGTAGATATCACACCGGTCCGCCTTCAGCGCCGCCGCCAGCGCCACGGCCGAGGTATCGGACCCCCCGCGCCCCAGCGTCGTGATCCGCCCGTCAGCCGATGCCCTGGAAACCGGCGCAGACCGGCACCTGCCCCGCCTTCATGCTGGCGACCAGCGCCGTGCCGTCG
>NZ_BAIO01000352.1 GCF_000613305.1 Komagataeibacter kakiaceti JCM 25156 | reverse complement strand
CTGCGCCAGCGACTGGTCCGGGGGGGAAGGGCGCGCGGGCCGACAGGTCGCCCGGTATGACCCCCGGCTGCCCCCGGTCCACCACGGAAATGGACGCGACATTGAGGTTGAGCGGCGGCTGGCTGCTGAACCGGGGCGGCGCGAAGCTGGTGGTCGGTCTGCTATCCGCGTGGTCGCAGGCCGAAAGCGCCATGAGCGGCAGGCTGGCGGCCAGCATCACGTGCAGGCCGCGACGCAGCGAAGGAAGGGAAAGGGGCGGACGGTTCGGTCGCATGAAAATATATCCCGATAACGGCGGGCGCACAGGGCGCGGTCAACAGATCAGGATTATGACCGTGCCATGATCCGCACCGGGCGCAAAGGGGCAGGCTGGCGTCAGGCGGACTTGCCCGCGATCTCGCCACGCTGGAAATGGAAACTGTGGTTGCAGAACGAGCAGTTCATGGTGATCGTGCCATCCTGCGCCATGTGGTCCAGATCATCGAGCGTGAAGGTTTCCAGAATGCCTGACAGCCGCGCGCGTGAGCAGCGGCAGCCAAAGGCCAGCGCGCGCGGCTGGCCCATCATCAGCCCTTCCGCATGGAACAGGCGGTGCAGCAGCGTGGCGGAGGAGAGATCGTCATCCAGGATTTCATGCGCGGTCAGGGTGGTGGCCAGTGTTGTCGCCGTCTCCCAGGCGTCATCACCTTCCTCGGTGCTGAGGTCGGTCCCGATCCCGCCGTCGCTTGCGATCTTTTCCATCACCAGCGCGCCCGCGCGCCAGCCCCGTTCCGTCTTTTCACAGAACAGCCGGACCCAGCAGGCATGCTGCTCGCTGGTGGTGAAGTAATGCGCAGCCATGTCCGACAGGCTCTCGCCCGTGATCTCGACAATGCCTGATGGATGTCGGTATCCGGTCCCTGATCCACGCTGAACGCCAGATAGCCCTTGCCCAGCAACTGGCCCGCCGTGGGGTTGGGGCAGGTGGCCAGCAGTTCGGCCACCTGCGCGTCGTCCGAGCGGGCGTGAAAGCGCAGGGCACCGGAATCCGTGCAGTCCGCCAGCAGCAGGCTGACCGGGCCATCGCCCTTGGCCTGAAGGGAGAAGGAACCCTGGAATTTCAGCGATGAAGCCAGTGCGGCCACCAGCGCCAGCGCTTCCCCCGCCAGCCGCAGCACCACATCGGGGTTGTCATGGCGGGTCAGCAGGGTGTCGGTCAGGACGCCGGGCCGCACAAGGCGGCCACGCACGGGGCGCTGGTCCAGATAGAACGGCACGATACCCTGCGGCACCACCAGATCCGGGGTGTCGGGACGGCTGGAATCGAGAAAGGCGGGGGAAGGAATGGGGGTGGTCATGCTAAAACCCGCGTATGGTCAGAGATTGGCGGTGATGTCCGCTTCCAGCGCGGCGAGGCGCTGGTCGAGATCCGTCAGCCGTGCGGTGGGCAGCAGGCCCGCTTCCTGCATCGCGGCGATCGCGCGCTGGCGGCAGCGGTCATGTTCCATGTCCAGATCCTCCGTGCGGCCCGCGCCGGCCAGACAGTCCAGATAGGCGTCGCGGATGGCGGCGGCCCGCCCATCCCCATCAGGCAGGGCGGCGGCGAAGATGTCGCGCACGCTCTTTTCGGCCCAGCCGGGAATTTCCGGCGCGTCTTCGGTGGCGGAGGGCAGGGCGGGCTGTTCGGCCGGTCCGGTCATGCCTTGGGTTCCTTTCCATATTGCTGCCAGTCCTCGCCACACAGCGCCCAGACAAGGATGCCCTTTTGCGCGTGCAGGCGGTTCTCGGCCTCGTCGAACACGACGGAATGCGGGCCTTCAAACACGTCTTCCGTCACTTCCTCCCCGATATGGGCAGGCAGGCAGTGCAGGAAAAGGGCGTCGGGGGCGGCATGCGCCATGAGCGCGGCATTCACGCGGTAGGGCTCGAACGCGTTCAGCCGCTGGTCAGAAGCCTTGTCCGACATGCTGACCCATGTATCGGTAATGACCGCGTCCGCGCCCTTTACCGCGGCGACGGGATCGGTCGTGACCGTAATGTCCGCGCCATGTTCGCGCGCCCACGCCACGGCGGCGACGCTGGGCGTGTGGGTGGAGGGCGTGGCCAGACGCAGGCGAAAACCGAACAGGGCGGCGGCCTCGATGAAGGAGGTGGCGACATTGTTGCCATCCCCCACCCAGGCCAGCGTGCGGCCGGTAATGGGGCCGCGATGTTCCTCGAACGTCATGATGTCGGCCATGATCTGCACGGGATGGGAATCCGGCGTCAGCCCGTTGATGACCGGCACGCTGCTCCAGCGCGCGAGCTGGCGCAGGTTTTCCGTCCTGCCCGTGCGCAGCACGATGGCGTCTACAAAGCGCGACAGCACGCGCGCGGTATCGGCGATGCTCTCGCCCCGGCCGATCTGCATGTCGGAGGGCGCAAGCAGGATCACGTTGCCGCCAAGCTGCTGCATCCCCACCTCGAACGAGACGCGGGTGCGGGTGGAGGGCTTGGACAGCATGAGCCC
>NZ_BAIO01000353.1 GCF_000613305.1 Komagataeibacter kakiaceti JCM 25156 | reverse complement strand
TTCCGGGCTTGCGTATCCGCCTGCTTTGCCGGAGGCTAGAACCATCATGAGCAAGATATCTTCCTTTCCTTCGCTCGATCGGCTGCCCCCGCCCGGCAAGGCGGCGTTCCTGCTGGATTTTGATGGTACGCTGGTCGATATTGCGCCAACGCCGGAATCCGTTGTGGTAGCATCCGGCCTGCTCGATACGCTGCGGCGGCTGCGCGCCATGTGTGGCGATGCGCTGGCCGTCATTTCCGGGCGGCCCATTGAACAGATCGATCATTTCCTGGGGGATGTGCCCTATGCCGTGGCGGGTGAGCACGGCATCGCCATCCGCCACGCACCGGGGCAGGCGATCGAACGTTCCCCCCTGCCGGAGGTGCCCCCGGCATGGTTCGAACAGGCCGACAGGCTGGCGCACGCGCATCCCGGTGTGCGGATCGAACGCAAGAAGGCGGGTCTGGTCCTGCATTACCGTGGCGCGCCGGACGCCGGTGCGGCGCTGGAGCGGATCGCGGATGAATGGGTTGCGCCGACCCATGGCGTCTTTCATGTGCAGGCCGCGAAAATGGCATGGGAAATCCGCCCGGCGGGCGTGGACAAGGGGCACGCGGTGGCGGCCCTCATGCAGGCCCCGCCCTTTGCCGGGCGCGCGCCCGTTTTCGTGGGCGATGACGTGACCGATGAGGACGGCATCCGCATGGCGGTGCAACTGGGCGGGGTCGGGCTGCGTATTCCTGTTGATTTTCCCGACCCAGAGACCTTCCGGGCCTGGCTTGCGCATCTGGTACAGGGGGGCAATGACGCATGGGGCGGCTGATTATCGTTTCAAACCGCGTGCCTTCCCCGCGTGAGCGCAGTCAGCCCGCGGGTGGTCTGGCCGTCGGGCTGAAGGATGCCCTGCGCGATGGGGAGTCGCTGTGGTTCGGCTGGTCGGGCAAGCAGGTGCAGCTCCATGGTGGCGACCCGGTGCCACGGCTGGACCGCGTTGATAACGTGACCTACGCCACCATTGACCTCACACCCCTGCAATATGAGGGATTTTACCAGAATTTCTCCAACGGCATCCTGTGGCCGCTGTTCCACTACCGCGTGGGGCTGATGAACTATTCCCGTACGGATTGGGAAACCTATCTGGCGGTCAACGCCATGTTCGCCCGCACGCTCCTGCCGCTGCTCCGCCCCGATGACGTGATCTGGGTGCATGATTACCACCTGTTCCCGCTGGGGCAGGCGCTGCGTGATCTGGGGGTGCGGTGCCGAATCGGTTTCTTCCTGCATATCCCGTTCCCGCCATGGAGCCTGGTGCGCGCGCTGCCGGGGGCGGACCTGCTGCTGGAGGATATGCAGAGCTATGATCTGGTCGGGGTCCAGACCGCCGAGGACGCCGAGAACCTGAACCACGCGCTACGGGTGAACGGACTGCCCGAACGCGGGCAGGCGTTTCCCATCGGGATCGACCCCGATGAATTCCGCGCGCAGGCGGAAAAAAGCATGGAAGGCCCGGAGGTGGCGCGGCTGGAAGGCAGCCTGCGCGGCGCAAGTCTTGTGCTGGGCGTGGACCGGCTGGATTATTCAAAGGGACTGCCCGAACGCTTTCGTGGTTATGAAGCGTTTCTGGCGCGGTATCCCGAACATCGCGGCAAGGTCACCTTTCTGCAGGTGGCCCCCATCTCCCGTGGGGAGGTGGAGGAATACCGCCAGCTCCGCCGCCAGCTTGATGAACTGACCGGGCGCATCAACGGGGCCTATTCCGAATTCGACTGGACCCCGATCCG
Organism: Komagataeibacter kakiaceti JCM 25156; assembly: GCF_000613305.1. The sequence continues at coordinate 720 of NZ_BAIO01000353.1, read as the reverse complement.
CTACATTACCCGCCCCCTCCCGCGGGAGGTGCTGGCCGGTTCTACCGCCGTTCGGAAGCGGCCCTGATCACGCCCCTGCGTGACGGGATGAACCTGGTGGCCAAGGAATATGTCGCGGCACAGGATCCGGCCAATCCCGGCGTGCTGATCCTGTCGCATTTCGCGGGTGCGGCGCCGGAGATGGAGGAGGGGATTCTGGTCAATCCCTACGATCCGGACGAGATTGCCGATGCGCTCCATGCCGCCCTGACCATGGGGCTGGCCGAGCGGCGCACGCGCTGGCAGGCGCTGGAGCGGGAGGTCAGCCGCACCACCGCCATAAGCTGGGCGGCCGACTTCATGCGCGCCCTTGACGCCGCGCCCGTCGCCTGCCGGACATAGCCGGTCATGCGCGCGGTTGGTCTGCTGATGGTGGTGGCGGGTTGCGCCGCGCTGGGTGTTGCGTGGTGGAGCGAACACATGCTGGGCAACGTGCCGTGCGGGCTGTGCCTGTGGGAGCGCTGGCCCTACCGCATTCTGGTGGGGCTTGGCCTGCTGGCGCTGGTGCTGCCCCATGGTGGGGCGCGTGTCATGCTGTGGCTGTGCGTTCCGGTCCTGCTGTCGGCCATGGGTCTGTCAGCCCTGCATGTGGGCGTGGAGCAGGGATGGTGGCGCAGCCCGCTGCCGGAATGTCGCGCGCCCGTTTTCCATGGCGGCAGCATTGCCGAGCGTCTGGCCGCC
>NZ_BAIO01000354.1 GCF_000613305.1 Komagataeibacter kakiaceti JCM 25156 | reverse complement strand
CGGGCGATCTGGCAGGTACGCAGCCCCGCGCTGGCCGCCGCGTCCAGCTCGGCCACGACATCGGACAGGAACAGCACGTCGCCCGCCTGCCACTGGGCGTCGTGCATGATGCGACGATAGCTTTCCGCCTCCCGCTTGCTTCCCATCGCCAGGTCATAGAACCCCACGAAGACGCTGCTCAGGTCGCCCTCGCTCGTATGGCCGTAGATCAGCTTCTGCGCCGCGACCGAACCGGATGAATAGACCGCCAGCGCCACCCCCGCCGCCGCCCAGCACCGCAGCGCGGGTACCACATCGGGGTACAGCACGGCCTTGAGCACGCCATCGGCATAACCCTGCGCCCAGACCATGCCCTGCAGCGCCTTCAGCGGCGCGACCTTGGCGTCCGCGTCCATCCATGCCTCAAGCTGGCGCAGGGGGGGCACGCCGGGGGCAAGGCGGGCGATTTCCGCGATCTGCGCCTTGACCTGCGGGTCATCGGCCCGGCTGCGCAGCAGGGCGGGCAGCGCCTTGCGGGCGTAGGGGAACAGGGTGTCATGGACAAAGGAAACCGGTATGGTCGTCCCCTCGATATCCAGCAGCACCGCACGCACGGGCGGCTGCGTGGCCTGGGTCACGTTCTCATCTCCTTCATGCGGCTCAGGCTTCAACGGGGAAGCGGGCCGCGATGTCGCTGCCGGTATATTGCGCGATCCAGCCATCGGGGTTGGTGAAGATGCGCAGCGTCACGAAATCCGGCGTCACGCCCCCATCGAACCAGTGCGGCGTGCCCGCGGGGACCGAGATCAGGTCGCCCGCGGTGCAGCACACGTCATAGACATGGCCCTGCGTATGCAGCACGAAATTCCCCTGCCCATGGACGAAAAAGCGCACTTCGTCCTCACTATGGACATGTTCGGACAGGTATTTGCCCCGTGCCTGCGCCCAGCCCGCCGTATCGGGGCCGACACGGATCACATCCGCCGAACCGGCCCCCGTCTCCCCCATCAACTGGTCAAGATAGGGGCGATAGCGTCCAGCACCTCGGCCTCCGTGGCGTCACGCGGGGGGGTGACGGGGCTGGTCCACCGTTCGAAACGCACGCCGATCCGGGCCAGCTCGGCCGCGATGCGCGCGGGGTCGGTCAGGCGCAGGCAGGCCACGCCGGGCCGGTCATCGGCATAAACGCTCAGGCTGCTCATCGGGCCTTCCTTCTTTCCAGTTCGCAGGCCAGCAGGAATTCGAGCCCCTCCAGCCGGGCCAGCGCCACATCCATGTCCGCGCCCCAGACATACACGCCGTGGCCGCGAATGATGTAGCCCGCGCACATGCCCGCCAGATGCGGTGCGACGACATGGGAAAGACGGGCGATGTCCTGGTCATTGTCGAATATGGGCACATGCACCCGCGCCGCATGCGTATCCTGCCCGGCAAACACCTTCTGGACCTCATAGCCTTCCAGCGCCAGCGCGTCCCCGCCCGCCATGGACAGCACGGTGGAGGCGACGGAATGGCCATGCAGCACCGCGCCCGCCGTGGCGTCATGGGCATAGATCTGGCAGTGCAGCAGGGTTTCGGCGCTGGGGCGGTCACCGGGGGTGCAGGGCCTGCCCGTGGCGTCCACGCGGATCACCCCATCAACCCCCAGCAGCCCCTTGTGCCCGCCCGAGCGCGTGATGGCGAGCGTGCCATCGGGCAGGCGGATGCTGATATTGCCCGCCGTGGCGGGCACCCAGCCAAAACGGTCCATCCGCCGGCCCGCGGCAATAATCCGGTCAACCGCGTGGCAGTACGCGCCAGCGGGAAATGCTGTTTCATCCATTACGCCGTCCGCCCGCATGCGCCTGGCATGCGGCCCACATCATTTCACGTTATTGGCGGAACGCTGCGGCGCTTCGGTAAAGGCGGCGTCCTTCTCGCGTGCCGGGCCCTGTATATGGCCGGTGGGCACCGGTTCATCGGGCGTGTCATCGGCCATGTTCTTCTTGAACGACTTGATGCCGCGCGCCATGTCCCCCATGAGCGAACTGATCTTGCCGCCGCCGCCAAACAGTACCAGCACCACGGCCAGTACGATCAGCCAATGTCCCCAGCTCAAGCTACCCATTGCGTTCCCCAATCCGCGTCCATGACGCAAAATGCCGTTTCCGCGCCCGCCATCCCATACGGCGGACAACCTGCCCTTCCCCGCCTATGTGAGGGGCGCGCCCATGATATGCAAGCATCCATGACAGCCGGATCAACCCGTCGGCAGGATAAATCCATATGCAGGATAGACGGTTTTGCCCATGTCGTGAATGGGGGCCCACCATACCTTTACCCGCGACCAGTCATTGCGGGCCGAGACGTCGATCACCGGCTCGGCCCGGCCCACCCGGCCCGGCACCCAGTTCGGCCTGATCCACCAGCACCTCACGCGGGCCACGCACTGCGCGCACGACGGACACATGCCCATCGGGCAGGCGACCGG
>NZ_BAIO01000355.1 GCF_000613305.1 Komagataeibacter kakiaceti JCM 25156 | reverse complement strand
TGCTGGACGCCTGCACCGCCGCCCTGCCATGCGACATCGCGGTCTGCGCCGCCGCCGTGGCCGACTGGCATGTCGTTCCCGCGCCCCAGAAAATAAAGAAGACCACACCCGATGCGGTCCCCACCCTGCAACTGGTCCCGAACCCGGACATTCTGGCCACGTTAAGCCAGCCATCGCCCATGCGCCCCCGGCTGGTGGTGGGATTCGCAGCGGAAACCGAGCAGGTGGACGCACATGCCAGCGCCAAGCGCCTGCGCAAGGGATGTGACTGGATCGTGGCCAATGATGTCAGCCCCACGACTGGCATAATGGGCGGGACGGAAAACGAGATCATGCTGATCGACGCCACCGGCTGCGAACACTGGCCCCGTATGGACAAGGCCCGGGTCGCGCGCAGGCTGGTTGCGCGAATCGCCATATTCCTGCACACGCCGCAACCAGATTCCGAAATTGCCTGACGGACCCCAGCCATGACGTTCTCCCTCCTTCCCATCCAGGTTCGCCGCCTTGCCCATGCGCAAGGGCTGCCGCTGCCTCCTACGCCAGCGATGGCGCCGCCGGGATGGACCTGCTGGCCGCCGTGACCGAACCGATGACCATATGGGCCGGAGGGCGCGCACTGGTGCCCACGGGGCTGTGCATTGCGCTGCCACGGGGGTTTGAACTCCAGATCCGCCCGCGTTCGGGGCTGGCGCTGAAGCACGGCATCACCCTGCCCAACGCCCCCGGCACCATTGACGAGGATTATCGGGGTGAAATCGGCATTATCGTCATGAACACCGGCAGCGAGCATTTCGTGGTCGAACGCGGCATGCGCATCGCGCAGGCGGTTCTGGCCCCCGTGGTGCGTGGGGAGTGGTTAGAAACCACCGACCTGGATGAAACCTGCCGTGGCGCGGGCGGCTTTGGCAGCACGGGCACGGCAGGGTGACGGAAAACGGCCTGCCGGGAAACCTGCGCGTCCGCCCCAACGTGGCGGACCTGCTGGGCCTGCTGGCGATCATGGCCGCCGCGGTCATCATCGCCACGGCGGGGCGTCATATGCTTGTGCCCATTCCCGCCAGCGAGGCCGGAACCATACACCTCAACCCCGCCTGGCTGCCCGCCTATGCGGTGCGGACCACGCTGCGCATGTTCGCGGCGCTTGCCGCGTCACTCGTCTTTACCTTTACCTACGCCGTATGGGCGGCCAAGAGCAGGCGCGCGGGGCAGGTGCTGATCCCGCTGCTCGACATCCTGCAATCCGTGCCCATCCTGGGGTTCCTGACCTTTACCGTCGTCTTCTTTCTCGGCCTGTTTCCCGGCCGGATGATGGGGGCGGAACTGGCGGCCATCTTCACCATATTCACCAGTCAGGCATGGAACATGGCGTTTGCCATGTATCAGGCCCTGCGCACCGTTCCACCCGACCTGGAGGAAGCGGCCCGCTGTTTCGGCCTGACACCGTGGCAGCGGTTCTGGCGGCTGGAGGTGCCCTTCGCCGTGCCCTCGCTGGTCTGGAACACCATGATCTCCATGTCCGGCGGGTGGTTCATGGTCGTCTATTCCGAGACGATCACCGTCGGCAACACGGACATCGCCCTGCCCGGCATCGGGTCGTATGTCGGGCTGGCGATCGAGCAGCGCGACATCTGGGCCATCTTCTACGCCATCGTGACCATGATGGCGGTCATCCTGGCCTACGACCAGTTGCTGTTCCGCCCGCTGGTGGCATGGTCCGCGCGTTTCCGGACCGATGACGGCGCCACGTTTTCCACACCCGACCCATGGGTGCTGACGCTACTGCGCCGCACACACCTGCTACGCCAGATCTGCCTGCGCGTGGGCGATGCGATGACCCGCATCGGCTGGCTGGCGCTGGGCGCGCGGCCCTCCGCCCCCCGGCGCACGTTTGTACCTGCCCGCCTTGTCGATGCCGCATGGCTAACCGCGCTGGCCGTCTTCGCGGTCAGTGTCGGGTGGAAGACATGGGCGTATGGCAGCACGCACTACACGGCGGCACAGGTGACGCAGGTCATCGGGCTGGGCGGCTGCACGCTGCTGCGGGTCACGGTTACGGTTCTGGTGTCCACGCTGGTCTGGGTGCCGATCGGGATCTGGCTGGGCCTGTCGCCACAGCGCGCACAGCGCGCGCAGATGGCCGCGCAGTTCATGGCCGCCTTTCCCGCCAACCTGTTTTTTCCGCTGATCGTGGTCGTGATCGTACACCGGCACCTGAACAGCAACATCTGGCTGACCCCGCTCATGCTGCTGGGCACGCAGTGGTACATCCTGTTCAATATCGTGGCCGGGGCGTCCTCCTATCCCGGTGACCTGCTGGAGGCGGCCCGGAACTTCCATGTCAAGGGATGGCTGTGGTGGCGGCGCGTGATGCTGCCCGGCATCATGCCGTATTTCATTACCGGCGCGCTGACCGCGTCCGGTGGCGCATGGAAC
>NZ_BAIO01000356.1 GCF_000613305.1 Komagataeibacter kakiaceti JCM 25156 | reverse complement strand
GTTCATAGGCGGGAATATCGCTTTCCGCCCCGTCCTCCCCATAATCGGGGGCCAGCGGCGTATGCTGGCGGGCAGTCGGCTCCGGTTCCCACACGGGCACATCCGGTGGCGCGGTCATGCCCACCGGGGCGGATGGCGGGGTGCTGCCCGGCCCCATCGCCATGACCCGCAACTGGGCCTGAAGATCGTCAAGCTGCACGGCCAGGTTATCAAGCCGCCCCTTTACGCCAAACACCGCGAAGGGCACCAGCAGCCACACCAGCGCGAACAGCAGGCCGCCCACCACAAGCGCGGCCTGCGCCCAGGGCGGCATCCATTGCGGGAATAGGGACGACAGCATATCGCGCCACCACCTGAACTGAAGTTGACCCGGCAGCGCGCGCCCGATGGCGCGACGCCGCCAGAACGTTACATGCCAAGCGCGCGGCGGTAGATGTCAAGCAGGGTTTCCTGCTCTTCCACCTCGGCCGGTTCCTGCTTGCGCAGGCGTATGATCTGGCGAATCACCTTTACATCAAAGCCCGCGGACTTGGCTTCGGTAAAAATGTCCTTTATGTCGCCCGCAAGCGCCTTGCGCTCTTCCTCAAGCCGTTCGACGCGTTCAATGATGCTGCGCAGGCGATCGGCTGCGATACCACCGACCGCAGCGGACCTGTCTTCCGCCTCGAAATTGTCAGCATTCATGGCAGTTGTCTCCAGATATCGTGATTGTGCCGTTGCGCGCCCGTCGGACATATGAAGGGAATGTCACTAGGCGACAGGGTGGAACGGCGGGATTATCGCGCCATTGCCCGATGGTCAATGCCAACTTGACAGCGTGAAGAGGCGGGCCGTAATCGGTACGGCAACCGGTATGCCACTTTCGTGTCATACCCAATAGGCCGCGCGCCGCCACCGGCACGCAGGCACCAGATACAGGCAGGAGGCCGAGTTCCATGGCACATCTTCCCCCCGTTGACGCCTTTGATTACATCGTTTTTGGCGGAACAGGGGATCTGACCATGCGCAAGCTCCTGCCTGCGCTCTATTATCGCTACCGCGATGGGCAGATCCCTGATGAATCGCGCATCATCGGCACGGCGCGCTCCCCCCTTTCCCGCGCGGATTACCAGCAGCGCGCCCATGCGGCGCTGAGCACGCATGTCCAGCCCGACGCGCTGGATGACGCCACGGTCCAGCGTTTCCTGAACATGGTCTACTATGTCAGCCTCAACGGGGCGGAGGCCGACAGCAACTGGCCCGCCATCCGTGAACTGCTGGGCACCGCGCCCGCCACGCGCATCCGCGTTTACTACCTTGCCACCTCCCCCGCGCTGTATGGCCAGATCTGTGAGAACCTGAGCCGACAGGAACTGATTACCGAACAGTCGCGCGTGGTGCTGGAAAAGCCGATCGGCACCGACCTGGCCAGCGCGGAGGCGATCAATGACAGCGTTGGCCGCCACTTCCCGGAAAACCATATTTTCCGCATCGATCATTACCTGGGCAAGGAAACGGTCCAGAACCTGATCGCGCTGCGCTTCGCCAATCCGGTGTTCGAACGGCTGTGGTCGTGCGATGCGATCGACTATGTGCAGATCACGGCGGCTGAAACCGTGGGGGTGGAGGGGCGTGGCGCGTATTACGACCGCTCCGGCGCGCTGCGCGACATGATCCAGAACCACCTGCTGCAGGTATTGTGCCTTGTGGCCATGGACCCGCCCGTATCGCTGGAAGCCGACAGCGTGCGCAATGAAAAGCTCAAGGTGCTGCATGCGCTCAAGCCCATCTCGGCGGATGACGTGGCCATCTACACCTCTCGCGGGCAGTACGCGCGCGGCACCATTGGTGACAGGACGGTGGGCAGCTACCTGGAGGATCTGGGCGAAGGGGTGACCAGCGAGACGGAAACCTTCGTGGCGCTGAAGGCCGAAATCCTGACATGGCGCTGGGGCAACGTGCCGTTCTACCTGCGTTCGGGCAAGCGCATGGCGGAAAAGTGCAGCGAGATCGTGATCCAGTTCAAATCCGCGCCATGGTCGATCTTCAGCAACCGGCCCGAACCCAACCGGCTGATCATCCGCATCCAGCCCGATGAGGGGGTGATGCTGTGCGTCTCCACCAAGGATCCGACCCCGACCGACAGCCTGACCCTGCGTGCCGCCGACATCAACATCGAATTCGAAAAAGCCTTCAACATCCGTTACCCCGATGCCTATGAGCGGCTGCTGCTCGATGTGGTGCGCGGTGACCCGATCCTGTTCATCCGCCGTGACGAGGTCGCCGCCGCATGGCGCTGGATCGACCCCATCCTGCAGGGCTGGAAGGAAAACAAGGCCCCGCTCGAACCCTATGCCGCTGGCACGTGGGGGCCGGAAGGCGCGCGCAACCTGCTCTCGCAATCGGGCCATCTGTGGCATGAGGACATGAAAAAATAACCGCCCGTATGAC
>NZ_BAIO01000357.1 GCF_000613305.1 Komagataeibacter kakiaceti JCM 25156 | reverse complement strand
GGCGCTTTCCGTCTTGGCACCAGCCGTGGCGATGTGATCCATGCCCATGCGGTCATCATCGCCGCTGGCGCGGGGGCGTTCGGCCCCAACCGGCCACCGCTTGAGGGTCTGGACGCCTATGAACGCAGCGGAGGCGTCCAGTATTTCGTCCGCCGCCGCGCCGATTTCGCGGACAGGGATGTGCTGATCGCGGGCGGTGGGGATTCGGCGGTGGACTGGGCGCTTTCCCTGCGCGATGTGGCGCGCAGCGTGCAACTGGTGCATCGGCGTGACCGCTTCCGCGCTGCGCCGGAAAGCCTGCGCCAGCTTGATGAGGCCGTGGCGCGTGGCGAGATCGAAAAGATCATCGGCTACCAGCTTCACGGCCTGCACGGCACCGGCGGACAGTTGACCGGCGTGGATCTGGCCACGCTGGACGGCACGCTCAGGCATGTCGCGTGCGACCATCTGCTACCCTTTTTCGGGCTGGCGACCGATCTGGGGCCGATCGCGCAATGGGGGCTGGACACCCTGCGCGGCACCATTCCCGTCACGCCCTCAACATGCGAAAGCAGCCTGCCCGGCATTTTCGCCATAGGCGACATCGCGGCCTATCCGGGCAAGCTCAAGCTGATCCTGCAGGGCTTTACCGAAGGCGCGATGGCGGCCCACGCCATCCACCCCATCGTACATCCCGACACGGCGCTGCATTTTGAATACTCCACCAGCAAGGGCGTGCCCGCGGGCTGATTTCTGCCCTTCGGTTCTGTCATAACAGAAACGGTTGACCATTCCCGCCGTGTGGCGCATCCCCGCCACTGTAGGGACGCAAAGGAGGATGCAACCGTGAAAGTTATCGTTCTGGGCGCGGGCGTGGTCGGGGTGACAACGGCATGGTACCTGGCGAAGGAAGGCCATGAGGTCTCGGTCATCGACCGCCAGCCCGCCGCAGCGCTGGAAACCTCCTTTGCCAATGCGGGGCAGATTTCCCCCGGCTTTTCCGCGCCATGGGCCGAACCCGGCCTGCCGTTCAGGGCGCTGCGGTGGGTCTTCAGCCGCCACGCGCCGCTGGTCATCCGCCCGCGCCTCGATCTGGCCATGCTGCGCTGGCTCGAACGGGTGCTGGCCAACTGCAACGCCCATGATTACGACATCAACAAATCCCGCATGCTGCGCGTGGCGGAATACAGCCGTGACTGCCTTGACGCCCTGCGTCAGGAAACCGGCATCACCTATGATGACCAGCAGCGCGGCCTGATCCAGCTTTTCCGCACCCGGGGGCAGGTGGACCGCTGCGCGCGCGACATGAGGCTGCTGGACCAGGCCGGCATTGCCCACGAATTCCTGAGCGCGGATGACATCGCCCGCCATGAGCCCGGCCTGTCGGAAAACAGGCACCTGTTCCACGGCGGGCTGCGCCTGCCCGGCGACCAGTCGGGCGATGCGCACATGTTCACCCAGCGTCTGGCCCAGAAGGCGGAGGAAGAGCTGGGCGTCACCTTCCATTTCGAAACGACCGTCGAGGCGCTGGAAGCCGCCGCCACCGAAATCCTGGGCGTGCGCACTTCCGCCGGGCGCATGACGGCGGATGCCTATGTGGTGGCGATGGGCAGCTATTCCCCCCTGCTGCTGCGCCCGCTGGGCATGAAGCTGCCGGTTTACCCGACCAAGGGCTATTCGCTCACCCTGCCCATCACGGATGCGGCGCGCGCGCCAGTTTCCACCATCTGCGATGATACCTACAAGGTCGCCATCACCCGGCTGGGGGATCGTATCCGCATTGGCGGCACCGTGGAACTGACCGGCTACAACCTGCGGCTGCGCCGTGACCGGCGCGAGGTGCTGGAACTGTCTTTTTCGGAACTGTTCGGGGCCGGTGGCGACCTGTCGCAGGGCGTGTACTGGACCGGCCTGCGGGCCAGCACGCCCGATGGTACGCCGGTTATCGGCCGGCGGGGCGTTTTTCCAACCTGTGGCTCAATACCGGCCATGGCACGCTGGGCTGGACCATGGCCTGCGGGTCGGGCCGGGTACTGGCGGACCGGATGAGCGGCCGGCCCACCGCCATTCCATGCCTCGACCTCTCGCCCGACCGTTACACGACGGGCTGAGAGGTAATTGAAAATTAACCGCCTGAAAAAATCTTCACCAGAAACCTGCTTATGATCGGGAGAGTATTCCCTGCCGCGGCGCCAGCCGGACATAAAAAAAAGCCCGGTGTGAACCGGGCTTTTTTGTTGGCAACCGCATGCGCCGCCACAGGGGCGCCGCGTGCGGGCCGGGTATGGGTTACTGCGCGGCCGGAGCGGCGGGAGCAGCCGGAGCGGCTTCCTTCTTCTGACCATGGTGATGGCTACCATGGTGGTGCGAACCGGAATGCTTTTCCTTCTTCGCGCCAGCTTCGGGGGCCTCGGGCGCAGCGGCGTCGGGCGTGGCCGGCGGGGCGG
>NZ_BAIO01000358.1 GCF_000613305.1 Komagataeibacter kakiaceti JCM 25156 | reverse complement strand
GGCGCGCCCTGCCGTTTTTCCGATCCGGCGCGGTTTTCCCTCGCCCATGGAGGCAAGGACCGTCACCCCTATCCGGTGCCGGTCGCGGTTTACGACCGCACCCTGTCGGTCATGAAGGCGGCGGTGACGGCGGCGCGGCTGGGGCGGGAGGAACGGCTCGACGCCATCCGCCGGCTCGACAGCGCGGCAAGGCGGCTGGAGCGGAGTGACGGGCGGCCCGTCCTTTTCCGGTGTGATGGCCCATGAACGCGCGCATTCGCATGAATATGGGGGGCGGTCGGTATTTGGTCATGAACCACCGCCGCCCCGCCCGGTTTCAGAAGGGCAGGGAAACGGGGTCGTGCGCCATGATGGCAAGCCACAGGGCCAGCAGGAACCCGAACACGATGCGTGCCGCCAGGCGGGGTAAGGGAGCATGTGACATGCGGGTATGATACCGGGGCAAATGCGGCGGAACTGCGGATGATCCCGCCCGCGCCCCGCCTGACTCCATCCAGCCCCACCGCGTCATGCCACGGAGGCCGCACCCTTCATGACACCACCCGACGACACCACCCTGCCCATGCCGCCGGCTATCCCGCCCAGCCGAGACGGGGCGCACGGCCATGCTGCACCGGTACCGCCACCACCCGATCGCCTTCATCGCGCATTACGTGCGGCGGCACGGGCGGGGGCATGCCACCATTGTCGGCGCGATCATGGTGGCGGTTGCGTGCAACGTGGGCATATCCGCCATCATCCGCCATCTGGTCAACGGCATGTCGGAAGGCCAGCAGGGGCGCGAGGCCATAGGGGTCTCCATCGTGCTGTTCTGCCTGACCATCATCTGTGACAACACGGCGTGGCGGCTGGCGGGGTGGACGGCGTCGGGCGTGATCGTGCGCGTGGGCGGCGATGTGCGCCACGACCTGTTCCGTTACCTGACCGGCCATGCCTCCACCTATTTCGCGGACAGGCTGTCCGGCGCGCTGGCGGCCCGGGTTTCGGCAGCCGCCGCGGCGGTGGAATCGCTGGAGAACATGGCGGCGTGGAACCTGCTGCCCGCCGGGCTGAACCTGCTGCTGGCCATCGCGACGCTGGGCACGGTCAGCCCGTGGATGGCGCTGGCGCTGGTGGCCATGACGATGGGGGTGGGGCTTGCCATCTACCGGCTGGCCGGGCGTGGGCAGAGCCTGCACCTGTCCTATGCCCGCGAGGCGGCGGAGGTGGATGGGGAAATGCTCGATGTGGTGCAGAACCTGCCACTGGTGCGCGCCTATGGCATGATCGACGCGGAACATGCCCGCATGCGCCAGCGCATAGGGGGCGAGACCGGCATGCACACCCTCTCGCTGCGGTATATGGAAAAGCTGCGCATGATCCACTCCTTCGTCACCGCCTTCATGACCACGGGGCTGCTGGTGTGGGCCGTGGTGTTATGGCGCATGCACCGGGCCACCACGGGCGATGTGGTGATGGTGACGACGCTGGGCTTCCTGATCCTGAACTGCACGCGCGATTTCGCGTTTTCGATGGTGGAGGCGATGAAGCATGTCACCCGCCTGTCGGAAACGCTGGATCACCTGCTGGCTCCGCATGAACGCAGTGGCGTGGCCGAAACGGTCATGCTGGCCCCCAACGGGGGGCGGGGGCATGTCCGGCTGCGCGATGTCAGCTTTGCCTATCCCGGTGGCGCGCCGGTGCTGTCGCATTTCAATCTGGATATTCCGGCGGGCGCGCGGATCGGCTGGTGGGGGTGTCCGGATCGGGCAAGAGCACCGTGCTGGCCCTGTTGCAGCGCCAGCGTTTCGTGCAGGAAGGCGCGGTCGAGATCGACGGCATCAATATCCTGCAACTCGATGACGCCAGCCTGCGCGCCAGCATGGCCGTCGTGCCGCAGGATGTGTACCTGCTGCGCCGCTCCGTGCGTGAGAATATCCGCTATGGCCGCCCCGATGCGACCGAGGCCGAAATCAGGGCGGCGGCGGAGGCCGCGGGCTGCACGGGTTTCATCGCGGCCATGCCGTCCGGCTTCGATACGATCGTGGGGGAACGCGGGGTGATGCTGTCCGGCGGGCAGCGGCAGCGCATCGCCATCGCGCGCGCGTTCCTGCGCAATGCGCCGGTGCTGATACTGGACGAGGCGACAAGCGCGCTGGATGGGGAAAGCGAGCGCCATGTCCATGCCGCGCTGGAGCGTCTCATGGTGGGGCGTACCGTGATCGCGGTGGCGCACAGGCTGTCCACCCTGCGCGGGTTTGACCGCATCGTGGTGATGGAGCAGGGGCGTATCGCCCAGCAGGGCAGCATGGCGGAACTGGAACATGTGCCCGGCCCCTATCGTGACCGGCTGCTGGCTGGCGCGGGCGCACTGCCGGATAGGGGACTGATTGAAAAGCCAGCCTTCAAGTGAGGGGCATCAGGGCCGTGGCGAAGGTTGTGG
>NZ_BAIO01000359.1 GCF_000613305.1 Komagataeibacter kakiaceti JCM 25156 | reverse complement strand
GGAATACGCAGCGGCGCGGTCTCCACCGTCATCCCGGGCACCCCGCATTGCGGCCACCCGGGGGGCGGCGGGATGCATGACCACCACCTGTTCCAGTCCGGCTTCATGCAGGCTGAGCATGACATCGGTGGAATAGAGTTCCGCCCCCCCGTTGCCCCGGGCCGCCATGACATGGAGTACGCGCATGCGCTGATCCGTCCCCTCCGGCATGGCCGGGACTACCGGCCTATCGGGCCGAAAGATCGACCACGGCCACCCGGCCATCTTCCGTACCGAAGGCCAGCGCGCAGCCATCGGGGCTGAAGGCCAGCGCCGAGACCGGGCCGCCACCGGCCATGCAGACCGGCAATATGCGCTGGGCGGCGGTATCGGCCATCAGCACCGAGCCATCGGCAAAGCCGGCGGCCACGATGTCATGCACCGGGTGGCAGGCGATGCGGGTGCAGATCACGCCCGGAATCCCCCCGGCCTCGACCGGTGGCTTGCCCATCGGGCCACCGCCGAAGAACGGCCACATCACGATCGTATCCGCCCCGCTGGTGACAAGCCACTTGCCATTGCGCGTAAAGACCATGGACTGCACCTTGGACGGATAGCCGCTCATGCGCATGTTGTGCCCGTCCGAAAGCCGCCAGCCATGCAGTTCGGATTCCTGCATGGTGGTCACCAGCGCTTCCCCCGCCGGTGGATGGCAATGCCGATATGGCTGCCCTTCCATTCAAACGGGCGCACGGTGTCCACCTTCGCCTGCACGAACCACATCGAGGCCCCGTTGTAATGCGAGGCCGCGATGCGCTTGCCCTTTGCATCGAACACGATACCACTGACGGTGGAGGGATGATCCAGCACCTTCAGCGTCGTATGGCCCGTCGCGTCGCGCAGTTCGACCTGCTTGCCCGATGCGAAGGCGATGACACCATCCCTGCCGTTGCTCCATGTCGTGATGTGCTCGATCCAGCGGCGGCCCTGCACAAGGTCGCTTACGCTGCCATCGGCGGCGGTACGGCGCAGGGCGTTATCATCGCCGCCGGTCAGGAAGCCGGTTTCAGCCGCATCGGGAGCAATGGCGAGGATCGCGCCATCATGCACGGTGGTAACATCCCACGCATCCGACCGCCCCCAGTCCGCACGGCTGGCAACGACCACGTCACCTTCCCCCGTGGCGAAGGCGACCTGCTGGCTGTCGCGCGCGATGGCGCAGCCGGTGACCTGCCCCTCAAGCTGGCGTATCGCCCCGCGCCGTTCCAGCAGCGAGGGGGATGTGGCGTCGTTCATGGTCTCGCTCATTTTACACGGCAGCTTTCAAACCCGCGGCGAAGCTGCGGGCGGTTGAGGTTGCGCCCGATGAAGACAAGGCGGGACACCCGCTTTTCCCCTTCCTTCCACGGGCCGATAAAGTCACCATCGGCCATCATGTGCACGGCCTGGAAAGCGAAGCGCCTGTCCTCGCCCGCGTAATTCAGGATGCCCTTGGCGCGCAGGATGTCAGCGCCCTGTTCCTGAAGCACCGCGCCGATCCATGCCTGAAAGCGCGCCGCGTCCAGTGGCTCCTCCACCTCATAGGACAGGGAGGTCACGTCCGCCTCGTGGGAGTGGCTGGTGTCCTCAAGGAAATGGGGCGCGTGCTCCAGCGCGCGCTGGAGGTCGAACCCGCCCTGATCCAGCACATCGGACAGGGGCACGTCACCGCGCTGCGCACGGTGGATGCGGGCCACGGCGTTGATCGAACGGATGCGCGATTCGATGGTCGCCAGCGCCACTTCGTCCACAAGGTCGGTCTTGTTGAGGATGATGACATCGGCAAAGGCGATCTGGTTGACCGCCTCGGGGCTTTCATCAAGCGTCTGGAGCACATTGTAGGCGTCCACCACCGTCACCACGGCATCGAGCCGGGTCTTGCCGCGCACGTCCTCATCCACGAAAAACGTCTGCGCCACGGGGGCGGGATCGGCCAGGCCCGTGGTCTCGACAATGATGCCGTCGAACTTCGCGCGCCGCTTCATGAGGTTGCCGAGGATGCGGATCAGGTCGCCGCGCACGGTGCAGCAGATGCACCCGTTGTTCATTTCGAACACTTCCTCGTCGGCATCGACCACAAGGTCGTTGTCCACGCCGAGTTCACCGAACTCGTTCACCACCACCGCGTATTTGCGGCCATGCTGGGCTGTCAGGATATGGTTGAGCAGGGTCGTCTTGCCCGCGCCCAGAAAGCCGGTCAGCACCGTAACCGGCACGAGGGCGTTCTGGGCCGCAGCGGCGGGCGCGGCTTGGATGGTATCGGACATGGAGCCTCCGGTCTTTCACTCTATCGACGCCTGGCGTCAGTCTTGTCTGTCCAGATATAGGGCCATGGGGCGATGTGTCCCATACCCGGCGGGGCAGAAAAATCCAAAAGCCGCTCAGCCGCCGCCGCCACGCAGGGCG
>NZ_BAIO01000360.1 GCF_000613305.1 Komagataeibacter kakiaceti JCM 25156 | reverse complement strand
TAGCCGCCCGCCCCGATGATCCCACCGCAGAGCGGCCCGACAACCGGCACCCACCAGAAGCCGCCGGGGGAAGGGAAGGCCGCGTGCCCCCATCCCATCAGGTAACAGAACACGCGCGGCCCGAAATCGCGCGCGGGGTTGATGGCCCATGCCTCCAGATAGCCCGCGCAGGCCCCGATGCTGGCCACGAGCAGCCCGATGATCAGCGCGCTGGAATTGGCCTGTGGGGCTACGGTATTGTACTCGCATGTAATGGCGAAGATGCCGAACAGCAGCAGCGCGGTCAGGATGGTTTCATCCAGCAGCGCGTGCAGCGGTGTGATGTTCTCGCCCGGATGGGTAAAGAAGACCCCCGCCGCCCCGCCATCGGGGCGCGACAGGCCCTGAACCAGATTATAATGGTCGATGACCGGCTGGTACAGCGCATAGACCAGTGCGGCGCCGATCATGCCGCCCACCACCTGTGCCGCGCAGTAGGCGGGCACCTTGCGCCATGAAAAGCCGCGATACAGCGCCAGTGCGACGGAAACCGCCGGATTGGCGTGCGTGCCCGATACGCTGCCGGTTATGTAGATGGCGATGGTCACACCCAGCCCCATACGATGCATACGCCCCAGTAGGAGAATTTGTATGGGCTGGGGTCGTACAGCGTGTACATGGCGGCTACGGAATCACCGATCAGCACGATGATCATGACCGCGATGCATTCCGAAATCAGTTCGCCCAGGAATTGACGGTTCTTCAACATTTCAACCCACTTTATTCTTTTATTATCGTTGGATGGGAAAGGTCGGCCCGGTCTCTTGCCGGTTGTTGGCCCGATCATGTTCTTAAACGAACATCTCCGTGCCGGAAAGGGTGGAGTGCGCGAGATGGGCAAAAGGTTCCCCTTATTTTCAGGATCGGCCCAATATTGCGTAACATTGCTTATGCCAACCGGGCAGAACGCATGTGGCGCAACCCGGCACGCATGGGCACGTTAATCAGGGTGGATGAATGCTCTGGCTGCGCGTTTTCGCACATGCACAAAAATACATCTGATCGTGCACTCCTTACATCATGGCGGATTTATGGCTGATAATCCCGATATTCAGGTTTTCCGCATCTTCCTTAACGGCTCCGTCCAATGTGCGGTTCCCCTATTGAAATGCACATAATGTTCGTTTACGAACATCCGCATCAGGAGGAGCATCTACATGGCGTCCATGGACGAAACATTCCGCCCGTCCCCCACGGGCGGCGACCCGGTCGATCTGCTGGTCGTGGGTGGGGGGATCAACGGCACGGGCATCGCGCGTGATGCGGCGGGGCGCGGCGCATCCGTGCTGCTGGTGGAGCAGGACGATCTGGCCAGCCATACCTCGTCCGCCAGCACCAAGCTGATCCATGGCGGCCTGCGCTATCTGGAATATTATGAATTCCGTCTTGTGCGCGAAGCTGATCGAGCGCGAGAACCTGCTGCGCATCGCGCCGCACATCATCTGGCCCATGCGCTTCGTGCTGCCCTACACGCCGCAGGCGCGGCCCGCGTGGATGCTGCGCCTGGGACTGTTCCTGTACGACCATCTCGCCCCCAACATGACATTGCCAAAGTGCAAATCGCTTGATTTCCGCACCAGTTCCGCGGGCAGGCCGCTTAATGGCAAACTTGCGCGTGGCTTCGCCTATTCCGATGGCTGGGTGCAGGACAGCCGTCTCGTGGTGCTCAACGCCATGGATGCGCGCGCCCGTGGCGCGGAGATCCGCACCCGCACGCGGCTGGTGCGCGCGCGCCGGACGGATGGCGTGTGGGAAGCCGAGATCGAGAACACGCATGATGGCAGCCGGAGCACCGTGCGGGCGAGGGTGCTGGTCAATGCCGGTGGCCCGTGGGTGAGCGAGGTGCTGCGTGAACGCGCGCAGGTCAGTTCCACCAAGCAGGTACGTCTGGTCAAGGGCAGCCATATTGTGGTGCCCCGCCTGTTTGACGGACCGCAGGCCTACATCCTGCAGAATCCGGACAAGCGCATTGTTTTCGCCATTCCGTACGAGCAGGAATTCACCCTGATCGGCACCACGGACGTGCCTTGGACACAGGCCCCCGGCCATGTCGAGATTTCGCCCGAGGAAATCACATATCTGTGTGAAAGCGTGAACCGCTATTTCAAGAAGCCGGTCACGCCTGATGACGTGGTGTGGACCTATGCCGGCGTGCGCCCGCTTTATGATGACGCCGCCAAGAATGCCTCCGCCGTGACGCGTGATTACGTGCTTGATGTCGATACGCAGGGCGGTCAGGCCCCGATGCTGTCCATCTTTGGCGGCAAGATCACCACCTATCGCCGCCTGGCCGAGCACGCGCTTGAAAAGCTCCAGCCTTTCCTGCCGGTGCTGGCCGCGCCGGGCTGGACGGCGCAGCGCGTGCTGCCCGGCGGGGATCTGG
>NZ_BAIO01000361.1 GCF_000613305.1 Komagataeibacter kakiaceti JCM 25156 | reverse complement strand
GCCAACTGACCTGGCCGCGCGGCCCGGTTCAGGGTCAATGCCCCCGCACCTGGTGCCGGGGCATTTTTTATTTTTTCCGTCACGCCGCATCGTAGCCTTTGCAGCGTGGGCGCAAGCAGTGTAGGAAGGCCATCCATGACGCGGTTTGTATTCATCACCGGCGGCGTGGTGTCCTCCCTCGGCAAAGGCATCGCTTCGGCTGCCCTTGCTGCCCTGCTTCAGGCCCGTGGTTATCGGGTCCGGTTGCGCAAGCTTGATCCCTATCTGAATGTCGATCCGGGGACGATGAGCCCCTATCAGCACGGCGAGGTTTTCGTAACTGACGACGGCGCGGAAACGGATCTCGATCTTGGCCATTACGAGCGTTTTACCGGCGTGCACGCCACGCGGGCCGATAACGCCACCACGGGCCAGATCTATTCCGGCGTGATCGCGCGCGAACGCCGTGGCGATTATCTGGGCGCGACCGTGCAGGTCATTCCCCACATTACCGATTCGATCAAGGAAACGATCGTCGCGGATACCGACGACGTGGATTTCGTGCTGGTCGAGATCGGCGGCACGGTTGGCGATATCGAAAGCCTCCCCTTCCTTGAATCCATCCGGCAGTTGCGTAACGACCTCGCACCCGGCCAGACCATGTTCATCCACCTGACCCTGCTGCCATGGATCGCGGCGGCGGGAGAGCTGAAGACCAAGCCCACGCAGCATTCCGTCAAGGAACTGCAGAATGTCGGCATCCAGCCGCAGATGCTCGTCTGCCGGTCGGACCGGGAAATTCCCGAGACCGAACGCCGCAAGATCGCCAGCTTCTGCAACGTGCGCCCCGAAGCCGTGATCGCCGCGCGCGATGTGGACACAATCTACGCCTGCCCCATCTCCTACCACCGCGAGGGCATGGATACCGAAGTGCTGCGCCATTTCGGCCTGCCTACCACGCCCGATCCCGACCTTTCGCGCTGGGAGAAGATCGTGGACGCCGTGCGCCGCCCGGACCGGGAGGTGCTGGTGACGGTGGTGGGCAAATACACCGCCCTGCTCGACAGCTACAAATCCCTGATCGAGGCGCTCCAGCACGGGGGCATCGCCAACCGCGCCCGCGTCCGGCTGAACTGGGTCGAGGCGGAAAGTTTCGAGAAATCGGACGACGCCGTGCAGGCGCTGGCCCATAGCGATGCCATTCTGGTGCCCGGCGGGTTTGGCGAACGTGGATCGGAAGGCAAGATCCGCGCCGTGAAATTCGCGCGTGAAAACAATATCCCGTTCATGGGTATCTGTTTTGGCATGCAGATGGCGGTGATCGAATGCGCGCGCAATCTGGCGGGGATCGCCGATGCGTCCTCGACCGAATTCGGGCCGACGGAACAGCCGCTGGTCGGTCTCATGACTGAATGGGCGCGGGGCAATGAACTGCTGCGCCGGCGCGAGGGCGGTGAAATGGGCGGCACCATGCGCCTTGGCGCCTACCCCGCCAGATTGGCGGAAGGGTCGCGCGCGGCGGAGGCCTATGGCCGCACCGAAATCCGTGAACGTCACCGCCACCGTTACGAGGTCAATGTCCATTACCGCGAGCAGCTTGAAAAGACGGGTATGCGTTTTTCGGGCATGTCACCGGACGGCATCCTGCCCGAAGTCGTGGAATACCCCGATCACCCGTGGTTCATCGCGGTGCAGTACCATCCTGAGCTGCTGTCCAAGCCGTTCGATCCGCACCCGCTGTTCTCCGGCTTTATCGGGGCGGCCGTAACCAAGGCGGCCAAAAAGTAATGGCGACCCACCGCGCGGTTACCATTGGCCCGCTTCAGGTTGGCAATCTTGCCCCGTTCGTGCTGATCGCGGGGCCATGCCAGATTGAATCCGCCGCCCATGCCCTGGAAGTTGCTGATGCACTGCATGGCATGGCGGCCCGGCTTGGCATCGGGCTGATCTATAAAAGCTCGTTCGACAAAGCCAACCGCACCAGCGTCACGGGCGCGCGCGGCGTGGGCATGGCGCAGGGGTTGGATATTCTGGGCCAGGTGCGTGAACGCTTTGGCGTTCCCGTGCTGACGGATGTGCACCTGCCCGACCAGTGCGCCGCCGTGGCCGAGACGGTGGACGTGTTGCAGATCCCGGCCTTCCTGTGCCGCCAGACCGACCTGCTTCTGGCGGCGGGTGAGACGGGGGCCGCCATCAACATCAAGAAAGGGCAGTTCCTGGCCCCGTGGGACATGACGAATGTCGCCGCCAAGGTGGCCTCCACCGGCAATGAGCGGATCATGCTGTGCGAACGCGGCACGTCATTTGGCTACAACACGCTGGTCAATGACATGCGCGCCCTGCCCATCATGGCGGGAACGGGTTACCCCGTAATCTATGACGCCACCCATTCCGTGCAGCAGCCGGGGGGGGCTGGGTTCGGCATCTGGCGGCCAGCG
>NZ_BAIO01000362.1 GCF_000613305.1 Komagataeibacter kakiaceti JCM 25156 | reverse complement strand
GGGGACAGCAGGTGCGTGCGCCCGCCGGGGCCCTGCCTGCCCTCGAAATTACGATTGGATGTCGAGGCGCAGCGCTGCCCCGGCGTCAGCCGGTCGGGGTTCATGCCAAGGCACATGGAACATCCGGCCTCACGCCATTCAAAACCGGCTTCAAGGAAGACCTTGTCCAGCCCTTCCTCTTCCGCCTGCGCCTTCACGATCCCTGATCCGGGCACGATCATCGCGCGCACGCCATCCGCCACCTTGCGCCCGGCGGCGATGCTGGCCGCGGCGCGCAGATCCTCGATCCGGCTGTTGGTGCAGGAACCGATGAACACGACATCAACCGGCGTGCCCGCGATCTTCTGCCCCGCTTCCAGCCCCATGTAGTCCAGCATGCGCTGCATCTGCCTGCGGCGCGCGGGGTCGATCTCCGCCGCCGGGTCGGGCACGTTGCCGGTTACGGGAATGACGGTTTCGGGGCTGGTGCCCCATGTCAGGACCGGGGAGATGTCTTCCGCGCGCAGTTCCACCACACGGTCGTAATGCGCGCCTTCATCAGCGGCCAGGGTCTTCCAGTAGGCCACGGCCGCGTCAAACGCCTCGCCCTTGGGCGCGAAGGGCCGACCGCGCACGTATTCGAACGTGGTCTCGTCCGGCGCGACCAGACCGGCGCGCGCGCCAGCCTCGATCGACATGTTGCACACCGTCATGCGGCCCGCCATGTCGAGATCACGGATGGCGGACCCCGCGAATTCGATCACATGGCCCGTGCCGCCCGCCGTGCCGATATGGCCGATGATGGCCAGCATGATATCCTTGGCGGTCACGCCGGGGCCGACCTGCCCCTCGACCACCACCTTCATGTTCTTCGCCGGTTTCTGCAGGATGGTCTGGGTCGCCATCACATGCTCGACCTCGGACGTGCCGATGCCGAAGGCCAGCGCGCCAAGCGCGCCATGGGTGGAGGTATGGCTGTCACCGCACACGATGGTCATGCCCGGCAGGGAAATGCCCTGTTCCGGCCCGACCACATGCACGATGCCCTGCCGTGCCGACAGCAGGGGGAAATAGGGCACGCCGAATTCCTTCACGTTCCGCTCCAGCGTCTCGATCTGGTTGCGGCTTTCGGCTTCCGCGATCGGCAGGGTGCGGTCGGATGTGGGAACATTGTGATCGACCACGGCGATCGTGGCGTCGGGGTGGCGCAGGCGGCGACCGCTCAGGCGCAGCCCCTCGAACGCCTGCGGGCTTGTGACTTCATGCACAAGATGGCGGTCGATATACAGAATGGCCGTCTTGTCCGGGAGTGTCTCGACGACATGGCTGTCCCATATCTTGTCGAACAGTGTACGCGGGGCCATTCTATTTTCCTCTCCCGGACGGAAACAGGCCGCCATCACGCACGGGACAGGCACGCGACACGCAGCCATCAATTCTCAGGCAAAAACGCTTTGCCCGCCCCCGCGCCAAGGCGGGAAACGGGCAAAGGATCGGCATATTACTCGGTGGCGGCGGGCGCGGCCACGGTCTCGCGCTTGCGCTCGGCAATACGGGCGGACTTGCCGCGACGGCCACGCAGGTAATACAGCTTCGCGCGGCGGACGACACCACGGCGCACGACCTTGATCTCGGCAATGCTGGGGGAATACAGCGGGAACACACGCTCCACGCCTTCACCGTTGGAAATCTTGCGCACGGTGAAGTTGCTGTTCAGGCCCTTGTTGGAGCGCGCGATCACCACGCCTCGTAGTTCTGCACGCGCTTGCGGGTGCCTTCGACCACCTCAACGCCGACGCGCACGGTGTCACCCGGCGCGAATTCCGGCACCGCGCGGAGGGCTGTCAGGCGGGCAATTTCTTCCGCCTCGTATTTCTGGATGATGTTCATGATCCGGTCCTCGTTCGATAGGATTTCATGTTCAGTTCAGCCGGTCCGCATCGGCACACGGGCCTGCGGTCCGGGGAATGTCTTGACCCGTGCCCGCCCGGTAGGCGGCCCACAGATCCGGCCGACGCGCCTGCGTCACCGTCTCGGACGCCGCGCGTCGCCACCGGGCGATCGCGGCATGATGACCGGACAGCAGGACCTCGGGCACGTCGCGCCCGTCCCATTGTGCCGGCTTGGTATAAAGCGGATATTCAAGCAGGCCATCGGCAAAGCTTTCCTCCACCGCGCTTTCGCCCGATCCCATCACGCCCGGCAGCAGCCGCACGCAGGCATCGAGCAGCACGGTGGCCGCCACTTCCCCGCCCGACAGGATGTAATCCCCGATCGAGACCTGTTCGGCGCCCGTGGCTTCGAGCACGCGCTCATCCACCCCTTCGTAACGCCCGCACAGCACCACCACGCCGGGACCGGCCGCATAACGGCGGACATCCGCCTGCGTCAGCCGCCGCCCACGCGGGGTGGGATACACCAGCGGTCGCCCCGCA
>NZ_BAIO01000363.1 GCF_000613305.1 Komagataeibacter kakiaceti JCM 25156 | reverse complement strand
CTTCGTGCTGCTGCCGCTGCGCGATGTCATGCCCGACTGGCGCGATCCCGTGACCGGGCGCGCGCTCGACGCCCTGCTGCCGGAGGTGGCGGGCCAGCAGATCACCCGCAGGCGGGCGGGTGCGGACTGAAGTCTTGCATCGGGACGGGTGAGGGCGTATTAAGGTAAATTCTGACCTACATAACCAATTACTAACCGGAGTTCAGGCCTGATGGCACGCGTCACTGTCGAGGACTGCGTTGAGCGGGTTCCCAATCGTTTTGAACTGGTGCTGCTGGCGGCCCAGCGCGCGCGCGCCCTGTCGCGTGGCGAGGAAATGACGATTGACCGCGACAACGACAAGAACCCCGTTGTCGCCCTGCGTGAAATTGCTGACCAGACCGTGGGTCTGGACCAGATCCGCAGCGACCTCATCCGTTCGCTGGCCCGCGCGCCCGAGCCCGAACCCGCTGACGAGGAAGTGGTCGACCTGATCCCGACCGAGCAGAACATCTTTGGCCTTCAGGATGTCTCGGCCGAGGAAGAGGCCCGCAATTCCGGCGGCATGTCGGCCGAGGAACTCGAAGCTCGGTCGAGGCGGCGCTGAGCGGGCGCGGGCGATAACATCTGACGAAAGGGTGGAAGGTGACTGACCCGGTCAGATCGGAAACGACATCTTCCTCCATGCCCGCGCCCGTCGCGGGCGGAGTGGCCGATGGAGACGGCGCGCTGGCCCTTCCCGCCATCAGGGAGGAAGGTGAGCGCGCCATCACATGCGAAGCTGATCCGTCGCATCCATGCCTATGACCCGGCGGCTGATGCGGACCTGATCCGCCGCGCCTTCGCCGTGGCGCAGACGGCCCATGCCGGGCAGTTGCGCGATAATGGCGATCCCTACATCATTCACCCGCTGGCCGTCGCCAACATACTGGCGGGATTCCATCTCGATGTCGCGTCCATCATCACGGCCCTGCTGCATGACACGATCGAGGATACGGGCGTAACCCAGCAGGAACTGCGCCAGCAGTTCGGTGACACGGTGGCCGATCTGGTCGATGGCGTCACCAAGCTGACGCGGCTGGAACTCCAGTCCGACCGCACCAAGCAGGCCGAGAATTTCCGCAAGCTCGTGCTGGCCATGTCGCGCGACATCCGCGTGCTGCTGGTCAAGCTGGCGGACCGCCTGCACAACATGCGCACGCTGCATTACGTGCAGCGCCTGGACCGCAGGCAGCGCATTGCGCGCGAAACCATGGAAATCTACGCCCCCCTTGCCGGCCGTATCGGCATGGACAAGGTGAAGGGCGAACTCCAGAACCTGTCCTTCGCCGCGCTTGAGCCGGAGGCGATGGCCACCATCCGCGCCCGCCTCAACTACCTGCGCGGGCAGGGTGCGGACGTGATCGAGGAAATCCGCCGCGAGCTTCTGGCCCTGTGCGCCGAAGCCGGGCTGGAAGGCGTGGATGTGACGGGGCGCGAGAAGACGCCCTATTCCATCTGGGAAAAGATGCAGCGGCGCAATGTGGCGTTCGAGCAGCTGTCCGACATCATGGCCTTCCGCATCATCGTTCCCTCGCGGGAGGCATGTTATATCGCGCTTGGCGCGGTCCACGCCGCCTATCCGGTCATTGCCGGGCGGTTCAAGGACTATATCTCCACCCCCAAGGCCAACGGCTACCAGAGCCTGCATACCGGGGTGACGCTGCGCCACCCGCGCAACCAGAAGATCGAGGTGCAGATCCGCACGGCGGAAATGCATGACGTGGCGGAAAACGGCGTCGCCTCGCACTGGCTGTACAAGCAGTTGCCCGATGCCGCGGGCAGCGGGGAAACGAAGGGCGTCATTTCCGGCCTGCGCTGGGTGCAGGATCTGCTGGACATTCTGGAAGATTCGGCGGCCCCGGACGAGTTCCTCGAGAACACGAAACTCGAACTCTATCAGGATCAGGTTTTCTGCTTCACGCCCAAGGGGCAACTGATCTCCCTGCCGCGTGGCGCGACCCCGGTCGATTTCGCCTACGCCGTGCATAGCCAGGTGGGTGATACCTGCGTGGGCGCGCGCATCAATGGCCGCCTCATGCCGCTGCGCCACGAATTGCAGAATGGCGATCAGGTCGAGATCATGACCGCGCGCGGGGGCACGCCCTCGCCATCGTGGGAGCGGTTTGTCGTCACCGGCAAGGCGCGTGCGCGTATCCGCCGCCATGTCGCCCTGCAACAGCGCGAGGCCCATCTGGAAAGTGGCCGCGTGGCGCTGGCCAAGGCCTTCCGGCAGGAAGGAGTGGACGGATCGGAAAAGGTGCTGGACAGCCTGCTCAGGGATCTGCGGCTGCAATCGGTGCCCGACCTGTATGTTGCTGTGGGAAATGGCAACCAGTCCGCGCGGGAGGTGGTGCAGCTCGCCTATCCCGAACTGCGCCGCGCGA
>NZ_BAIO01000364.1 GCF_000613305.1 Komagataeibacter kakiaceti JCM 25156 | reverse complement strand
TGTCGTGCAGCACAGCCATCTGCCCCCGGCGCGAATCTCCGGCCCGCCTGTCCGTCAGGTTCAGGATCGCGCCGCCCGTGGCGCGCCCGTCAATGGCGGCGTGCGGGGCCTCGACAAAACTGCCCAGCCCCTCGGACAGCCAGTGATAGCGCCGCGCCATGCGCCGCCCGGTATGCATGCCCTGCTGGATGACGGTCCACCGCCCGTCCGCCGCCACCACGAAGCCGTGCAGGTACAGGTCGAACCCGTCCTGCACGGCGGCGCTGTCCACCTTGGCCACCATGCGACTCGTCGCCACGAGCGGGGTGGCGTCAAGGCCGGTGGCGTGGCCCACATCCAGCAGTTCATCGGGCGTGCGGCGGGAATGGCGGCCCCGCCCGCCGCAGACATACAGCCCCAGTTCATCCGCCAGTGGCGAAAGTCCGCGCTTGAGCGCGCCGATCACGGCGGTTGTCATGCCCGATGAATGCCAGTCCATGCCCATGACCGCGCCAAAGGACTGGAACCAGAACGGATGGGCCAGACGGCGCAGGAATTCGTCACGCCCGTAATGATGGATGATGGCCTGCGTCATGACCGCGCCAAGGCGGGCCATGCGCTGGCCAAGCCATGCGGGCACGCGGCCCGTATGCAGGGGCAGGTCGGCGGAGCCTGCGCGTCGGGTCATGGCGTCCCCTTCCGGTGGCGGGTCGGTTGCGGCGTTTCTCCGTGCCCGCCCCTGGCGGCTGTCTGCAACAGCCTGCGATCATAAGGAAGTTTCTGGTGAAGCCTGTTTCAAAAAGCTTCAGGCAACGTCACCTTTGTGAAAAAAGCGGCCCCCGAAAACTTTTATCGTTTTTTATCAGTCAGTTTTTTTCAGACGGCTTCTTACAAAATCAGCCAGCCCGGCATCCAGCGCATGGCGGAAGGCGTCCAGCGTTTCCGTGCCCACGTAATGCTCCATTCCCTCCGCGTCGATGCGGGCATTGACCTCGCTCACGCCCAGCGCGCGCAGGAACCGCTCGACCGTATGATGCCGCTCCCGGCTCTGGCCCGCCATGTCGTGCCCGGCTTCGGTCAGGAAGATACCACGATAGGGGCGGCGCGTGACCAGTCCATCCGCCTCCAGCCGCACGAGCATCTTGGCCACCGTGGGCTGCGACACGCCCAGACGCGCCGCAATATCGACCTGCCGGGCTTCCTGCCCTTCATGCAGCAGGTCATCGATCAGTTCGACGTAATCCTCGATCAGGCGGTCTTGCGCGCCAGCCGCGCCTGGCGGAAACCGGCGCACTGCATATCCGGGTCGGGCATGGCGTCAGTGCGCGCGGTGGTGTGCCCCTCCGGCCCGGACCGGCCGTTTCCATCCGGTGTCATGGGCTGAACACGATCGTCTTGTGGCCGTTGGGAATGACGCGCCGTTCGGTAAAGTAGCGCACGGCGCGGGCCAGCACCCGGCGCTCGATGTCACGGCCCTTGCGGATCAGGTCATCGGGGCTGTCGGCATGGGTGATGCGCTCGACATCCTGTTCGATGATCGGGCCTTCATCCAGATCTGGCGTGACAAAATGGGCCGTCGCCCCGATCAGCTTCACCCCGCGCGCGAAAGCCTGATGATAGGGCCGCGCGCCCTTGAAGCCGGGCAGGAAGGAATGGTGGATGTTGATGCACCGCCCCGCCAGCCGCGCGCTCATCTGGTCCGACAGAATCTGCATGTAGCGCGCCAGCACCACCAGTTCCGCCCCCGTATCGCGCACCACCTGTTCGATCCGCGCTTCCTGCCCGGCGCGGGTGGCGGCGGAAACCGGCAGGTAATGGAACGGCACGCCTTCAAGATTGAGGTGCGCGTAGGTCTCCCGCGGGTGGTTGGAAATGATGGCCACCGGCTCGATGGCCAGTTCACCGATACGCCAGCGGTACAGCAGGTCCACAAGGCAGTGGTCGAACCGCGAGACCATGATGACGGTGCGTGTGGGCCGCGCGCTCTCGCGCACCGACCACTTCATGTCCAGCCGCGCCGCGATGTCGGACAGCACCGCGTGCAGGGTTTCCAGTTCCGCCCCGCCAGCGGGCAGGCTGAACACGATACGCATGAAAAAGACCCGGCTTTCACGCTCGTCGAACTGCTGCGCGCCCGCGATGTCGCCGCCGAGTTCGAACAGCGCGCAACTGATCGCCGCCACGATGCCCGGCTGGTTCGGGCATGAAAGCGTCAGGACATAGGAACGGGTGGGAGTGGGTTCAGGCTCGGACATGCTTCCCCTGCTGCTGGCTGGCCAGATACACTAACGGGTGCGCGGGCGGCCCGTATCGTCGGGCATGACGTTATAGAACCAGCATTCCCCCGCCGCGCGCACATCCGCCTGCGTGGCCGGGACGGGCTGGACCACATCGCCGCCCGGCGTCCACCCTTCGGGG
>NZ_BAIO01000365.1 GCF_000613305.1 Komagataeibacter kakiaceti JCM 25156 | reverse complement strand
CCCCGCACGGCGCGGCGCATCGCGGCGGAGATGCCCCATCTTTCCCCGCCCGCCTTCCTGCCGCCGGTCAGGGTGATCCACGCAGGGCGGCGCATCTGCGTTACGGCGGGCGGGCAGGACCAGTAACGCGATGGACGCAGGAGACAGGACCCTGAACGAGGATTCGATCAACGACCAGCCCATGCCGCTGCTTGAGCATCTGGTCGAGCTGCGGCGCAGGCTGCTGTGGTCCATGGCAACCTTCGTGGTGTGTTTTGCCATTTGTTACTATTATTCCGAACAGATCTATTTCTTCTTGGCCCGGCCGCTCGGCGCATCATGCGCCAGAAGGGCGAACAGCCGCACCTGATCTATACTGCGCTGTACGAGGCATTTTTCACCTACATGAAGGTCGCCTTCTTCGGCGCGGCCTGCCTGTCCTTTCCCATGATCGCGGTGCAGGCGTGGATATTCATCGCCCCGGGGCTGTACCGCAGTGAAAAGCGCGCCTTCGCCCCCTTTCTGGTCGCAACGCCGGTCATGTTCGCCATAGGGGCGGCGCTGGCCTATTATTTCATCTTCCCCGCCGCGTGGAAGTTCTTCCTGTCGTTCCAGACGGCGGACGGGCAGGACGGCCTCCAGATCGAACTGCAGGCCAAGGTGTCGGAATACCTGTCGCTGGTCATGAAGCTGATCCTGCCTTCGGCATGGCGTTCGAGCTGCCGGTGGTGCTGACGCTGCTGGCGCGCGTGGGGCTGGTGACCTCAAGGGGGCTGGCGAAGGTGCGGCGTTACGCCTATGTGGGCGCGTTTGTCGTCGCCGCCATCCTGACACCCCCCGACGTGATTACACAGACCGGGCTGGCCGTGCCGCTGATCGGGCTGTACGAGATTTCCATTCTTTGCGCCCGCCTTGTCGAGCCGCGCAATCCGCCTGAAGAAACCGAGGAGACCACCTGATGCATGACCTGCGCGCCCTCCGCGCCGATCCGGAGGGTTTTGACGCCGCCCTGAAGCGACGCGGCGAGCCCGCCGTGGCTACCGCCCTGCTGCTGCTGGATCGCGACCGTCGCGCCGCCGAGACGGCCCTGCAGGAACTTCAGGCCCGCCGCAAGCAGATCTCGAAGGAAATCGGGGCGCTGCGCAGGACCGGCGGCGACAGTTCGGCCCTTGAGGCCGAGGTGGCGTGCGCCAAGGCGCGCATGGAGGAATTCCAGACCCAGGTGGATGATCTGGACGGTCGTATTCGCGGCACGCTGGAACGCCTGCCCAACCGGCTGGACGCCAGCGTGCCCGATGGCGCGGATGAAAGCGCCAACGTGGTGGTTCACCAGCACGGCACGCCACGGGAATTTCCGTTCACGCCGCGTGAGCATTTCGAACTGGGCGAAGCGCTCGGCCTCATGGATTTCGAGACCGCGTCCCGCCTGTCCGGCGCGCGGTTCGTGGTGCTGCGCGGGCAGCTTGCGCGCATGGAACGCGCGCTGGGCCAGTTCATGCTCGACCTGCATACAGCCGAGAACGGCTATGTCGAAACCAGCGTGCCGGTGCTGGTCAATAACGAGGCCATGTACGGCACCGACAAGCTGCCCAAATTCGCGGACCAGTCCTTCCGCACGGAAGATGGCCGCTGGCTGATCCCCACAGCCGAGGTGCCGCTGACCGCCAGCGTCGCGGGCCAGATCCTGCCCGCGAGCGAACTGCCCCGGCGCAATGTCGCCCTGTCCTCATGCTTCCGGAGCGAGGCGGGGGCCGCCGGGCGCGATACGCGCGGGATGCTGCGCCAGCACCAGTTCCAGAAGGTGGAGATGGTCAGCATCACCACGCCGGAGGAAAGTGACGCCGAACTCGAACGCATGACCCGCTGCGCCGAGATGGTGCTGGAGCGGCTGGGCGTTCCCTATCGCCGCATGCTGCTCTGCGCGGGGGATACCGGCTTTGGCGCGGCCAGGACATTCGACCTGGAGGCCTGGCTGCCGGGGCAGAAGGCGTGGCGCGAAATCTCGTCATGTTCCACCACGCGCGATTTTCAGGCCCGGCGCATGAACGCCCGCTACCGCGCGGCGGATGGCAAGCCCGCCTTTGTCCATACCCTGAACGGCTCGGGGCTGGCGGTGGGGCGCACGCTGATCGCGGTAATGGAAAACTACCAGAACGAGGATGGCGGCATTACCGTGCCCGACGTGCTGCGGCCCTATATGGGGGGCGTGGAGGTCATCCGCGCAGGCTGAGCCTCAATGACTCATAAGAAAGTTTGGTGAAGCTTTTTTCAAAAAGCTTCAGGAGACGCCTGACCTTTTTGAAAAAAGGCAGCGCCCGAAAACGTTTACTGTTTTTTATGAACCCGTGACCGCGGGGTGACTTCCGGCTTCAGGAAACTAGCGCCGCCTGCGCGCCGGGCGCCTGCCCTGCG
>NZ_BAIO01000366.1 GCF_000613305.1 Komagataeibacter kakiaceti JCM 25156 | reverse complement strand
GGAGGTCGCGGGGCAGCCGCATATTGGCGGCCATTCCGACCCGCTGAGCGCGCTGGGCGACCAGCCGACCTATGAATCCGTCGTGGCGCACCGCGAGGAAGAGCTGATCGCCCACATGGCCAACAACAATGTCGGCCCGCATAACCGGGAAACAGTGGGCGCGCAGTCCGCTGGCGCGCTGGGTAACAAGGTGTTCCACCTTGGCCCGGTCTCGATCATTCTGGGTGGCTTCTTCGACGCCGCGGCGCTGGTGGAGAACCGTCAGGTTTCATCGGGCATATTCAATTACTGGAACGCCATTCCGTTTCGCGACAGTTCAAACTTCCACACCACCAACTTCAATGGCGATGCCCGCTTCTCGCGCTTCTCGCTCATGGCGCGGGGGCAGCTCAACCCGCACCTGACGGTGGCGGGATTTGTGGAGACGGATTTTGGCGCCAGCGCCGAAACCACCAATCCGTACGAAAGCAATTCCTACGTGCCCCGCCTGCGTCAGGCCTACCTGACGCTGGATGATTCGCGCGCCAACCTGCATTTCCTGGTCGGGCAGGCATGGACCATGCTGACCCCGGACCGCGTGGGTATCGTCCCCCGGCAGGAGAGCCTGCCGGAAACGATCGAATCCTCCATCCTCGCGGGGCAGACATGGTCGCGGCAATGGCAGGTGCGGGTGGTCAAGGACTTCCTCAAGCACCGGCTGTGGACCGGCTTTTCGATCGAGAACCCGGCCACGATCTATGACACCACCGGCTTTGGTGATGACGTGGGCAACGGCGAGTACCGCCTGCCCGGCAGCAGCAGCAATTACGCCAAGGTCGGATCGAACGGCGTGGGGCTGAGCAGCGCCACCACCAACTATTCCAACGAGATCGCGCCCGACATCATCGGCAAGGTCGCGTGGGATCCCACATGGGGCCATTACGAAATCGAGGGCCTGCTGCACTTCCCGCATGACCGCTCGGTCATAAATGGCGCGGGCGAGAACCATACCGCCATTGCATGGGGCGCGGGCGGGTCGATGATCCTGCCGGTCATTCCCCACCGGCTGGAAGTGCGGCTGGCGGGGCTGGCGGGCAAGGGGATCGGGCGCTACGGCTCGGTGCTGCTGCCCGACGCCACGTTGCGCGCCAATGGCGCGCCCGCGCTGCTGTCCAGCGCGCAGGCGACGGCGGGCATCATTTCCCACCCGAACAAGGTGCTGGATGTGTACGGCTATTTCGGCATGCAGCGCGCGGGCCGCAGCTACTTTGACGATGACGGCCACGCCTATGGCTACGGCAACCCCATGGCCGACAACACCGGCTGCGGTGTCGAGGGTTCGGACATCAATACCGGCCTTGGCGGCTGCACCGCGAACATCCGCTCGGTGGAGGAATTCACCATCGGGGCATGGTACCGCTTCATTCACGGCAAGTACGGCACCGTGCAGGCGGGCACGCAGCTTGCCTATTCGCGCGTGCATACCTGGGCGGGCATGGGCGGCGCGCCCACGACAAGCCTGAGCGAAATCTTCTTCGATTTCCGCTACCTGCCCTTCCAGTAACCACCTCTTTCGTGCCGGATATTGCGTCCGGCATGGAAAAGGAGGATGTTGCCCCCGACCGGTAATGGGTGGAAAGGCCAGCATTCATGTCAATCAGGTTACGGCGCGTGATGCTTTCAGCATGGCTTTGCGCCGCTTTCGCACCGGGGCTGGCCATGGCGGAGAGTGGACATACCGACGCCGGTAACGAAGACCCCGGTGAAGCCTCGCAGCGTCATTTTTCCATGCACCAGCTCTCCAAGAAGCCGCCCCTGCCCCGGCTGCACATGGATTATGGCCAGTACCGCTATATTCCCGCAGGTGACAGGATAAAGGAACAGCCGGACATGAACCGCCTGCTGTTCTGGACCACAAGCGGCGAGCCCGATGGCTATGCCGAACGGCGCGGCGGCGCCATCCTGTATTACGACCGCACCGGCAAGGCCGTGCGCGTGGACACCAATCCGCCCCGCTGAAGCCCGCCATCCGGCCCGGCGGCGGCCTGACATGACCAGTTCATGAAACGTCCCGTAATCACACGGACGTTTTTGGTGAAGCCTTTTGCGGAAAGCTTCAGGGAACGCCGCCTTTTTGAAAAAAGGCGGCGCCCGAAAACTTTCACCTTTTCCTATCAATCGGCTGGCGCGTACAGCCGCTCCACCATATCGGCGCAGAGCACCTCGGCCGCCATGCCATCGCCCACGATCCGCCCATGGCGCAACAGCACCGCGCGGTCGAACATGCGCGCCGCCTGAAGCGGGTCATGCGTCGTGGCCACCACGGCATGGCCCTGCGCCGCCAGACGGCGCAGCAGGGCGTACAGCCGCTGCTTCTGGCCATGGTCCAGCCCCGTTTCCGGCTCGTCCAG
>NZ_BAIO01000367.1 GCF_000613305.1 Komagataeibacter kakiaceti JCM 25156 | reverse complement strand
GATTTCGTGACGGAGGTCGTTGGATGAACCGCGCCGCCCGCCTTCTCGCCCTGGCCAGCGCCATGGCCGTGGCCCTGCCGGTGGCGCAGGCTTCCGCGCAGCGTGTCTCGCGCATTGATGGCAACAGGCTTGGGGCCATGTGCACCAAGGCCGGTTCCACCGGGCTGTGCGACGCCTATATTTCCGGCATCGCGGATTCCGTGACCCTTGCGCACCTGTTTGAACGCAATGCGGAAAAGGACAGTAAGGATGTCGCCGCCTTCTGCATCGCGCCGTCCGTCGATACGGCGGATATGCGCGGCAAGGTGGTAAGCTGGATGAAGGCCCACCGCGACGGGCTGAACCGCCCCGCTGGTGAGGTCGTCTTTACCGCGCTGCATGACTCCTACCCCTGTGGCGACGGCAGATGAAGGCGGCGATCGTAGTTTTCCCCGGCACCAACCGCGAACGTGACATGGCGATCGCGCTGCGGGGCGTGACCGGACAGGCCCCGGCCATGGTGTGGCACCGGGATACGGCGCTGCCCGCCGGGCTTGATCTCGTGGTGCTGCCCGGTGGCTTCAGCTATGGCGATTACCTGCGCTGTGGCGCCATGGCCGCGCATGCGCCGATCATGGCCGCCATTCGCGATTTCGCGCATAAGGGCGGGCATATCCTGGGCGTGTGCAACGGCTTCCAGATCCTGACGGAAGCCCAGCTTCTGCCCGGCGCGCTGCTGCGCAACGCGGCGCTGCGCTTCCTGTCACAGGACTGCTTCCTGCGGGTCGAGCGTAATGACACGCCCTTTACCCGCCACTGGGCGAAGGGGGACGTGTTCCGCACGCCCATGGCGCATGGTGATGGCAATTACATTGCCGAGGCCGAGACCATCCGCATGCTGGACGATACCGGGCGCGTCGCCTTCCGCTACGTGGCGGAGAACGGGCGGGTGGATGCGGGTGATCCCGCGCTCAACCCCAATGGCAGCATGAACGCCATTGCCGGTGTGTTCAGCGAAAACCTGCGCATCTGCGGCATGATGCCCCACCCGGAGGATCTGGTGGATCCGCTGATGGGGGGCGAGGATGGTAAACCCCTGTTTACGGGACTTGTGGAGGCTCTGGTCGGATGAGTGCAAAGTTACCGCGCCCCGTTGACGAGGCACTGGCGCGCGAATTCGGCCTGACAGCGGAAGAATACGGCAACGTCCTGTCGATCATGGGCCGCACGCCTTCGTTCACGGAACTGGGCATCTTCTCGGTCATGTGGTCGGAACACTGCTCGTACAAATCCTCCCGCGCGTTCCTGCGCACGCTGCCCACCACCGCCCCATGGGTGATCCATGGCCCCGGTGAAAACGCGGGCGTGGTCGATATCGGGCAGGGGCTGGCCGCCATCTTCAAGATGGAGAGCCATAATCACCCTTCCTTCATCGAACCCTATCAGGGCGCGGCGACGGGTGTGGGCGGCATCCTGCGCGATGTGTTCACCATGGGCGCGCGGCCTGTCGCCAACCTGAACGCGCTGCGCTTTGGCGACCCCGATAACCCGCAGACCCGCCGCATTGTCGATGGCGTGGTGCGCGGCGTGGGGGGCTACGGCAACTGCGTGGGCGTGCCGACCGTGGGCGGCGAGATCAACTTCCACCCCGCCTATGACGGCAACCCGCTGGTCAACGCCATGACCGTGGGCGTGGCGCGGCAGGACCGCATCTTCCTGTCCGCGGCGGCGGGAGTCGGCAACCCGGTCATTTACGTGGGATCGAAGACCGGGCGTGACGGCATCCATGGGGCCACCATGTCCTCATCGGAATTTGATGAAGACGCGCTGGCCAAGCGCCCGACCGTGCAGGTGGGCGACCCGTTTGTCGAGAAACTGCTGATCGAGGCCTGCCTTGAACTGATGGCGACCGATGCGATCGTGGCCATTCAGGACATGGGGGCCGCGGGCCTGACCTCCTCCGCCGTTGAAATGGCGGGCAAGGGCGGGGTGGGCATCGATCTTGATCTCGATCATGTGCCCCAGCGCGAGCGCGGCATGAGCGCGTATGAAATGATGCTGTCCGAAAGTCAGGAACGCATGCTGATCGTGTTGCGTCCGGATCGCACGGAACAGGCGCGCGCCATTTTTGACAAATGGGAACTGGATTTTGCCGTCATCGGCCACCTGACCGATACCGGCAATATCGTGATCCGCCACAAGGGCGCGGTCGAGGCGGACATTCCGCTCGCCCCGCTGGCCGATCAGGCCCCGGTCTATCACCGCCCCACCGCCCCCGCGCAGCCGCCGCTGCCACTGGAGCCGATCATTGATCCGGTAGGCACCGAGCAGGCGCTCATGCGGCTGATCGGTTGCCCGGATCTTGCTTCGCGCGCATGGGTGTACAACCAGTATGACAGCACGGTCG
>NZ_BAIO01000368.1 GCF_000613305.1 Komagataeibacter kakiaceti JCM 25156 | reverse complement strand
TGGCATGCATTTCGGCACGTTCCGCCTGACGGACGAACCGATGGACGAACCTGTCCAGCGCCTGCGCGCCGCCGTGCGCGAAGCCGGGCTGACACCCCGGCGCATGGATGTGATGGCGCATGGAGAATGTCGCGACATGCCATGGCGGCCCCCGGACGACACGGGATTGCCCGATGTTCTTTTCAGCCGAACCGTCTTATGATGCGTCCGTTCCCACAGGGGCAGGCCCCCGTTTTGCGTAAACCGACCAGCCAGGCAGGCACATGACCAACACAACCGCCAGCGGCGACCCGGCCGCAACCCCCGAATCCTTCAGCAACGCGGAAATCGAGTCCCTGTTCCTGTCCGCCGCGCGCGATGGACAGACCGACCTTGTGACCGAATTCGTGAAAGCGGGCCTCGACCCCGACATCCGCAACGACAAGGGCCATACCGCGCTGATTCTGGCGGCCTATAACGGCCATGCCGAAACCGTGCGCGCCCTGCTGGCCGCCGGGGCGAAGCCGGACCTGCGTGATGGAAAGGGATCGACCGCGCTGGCCGGTGTCGCCTTCAAGGGCGATCTGCCGTGCGCGCGTATCCTGCTTGACCATGGTGCGGGCATTGACGTGCCCAACCATATCGGCCGCACGCCGCTGATCTTCGCGGCGATGTTCAACCGCGACTCCATGGTTACCTTCCTGCTGGAACACGGGGCCGATCCCGACCTGTGCGATGGCGAGGGAATCAGCGCGCGCATCTTCGCCACACGCCAGGGCAATACCGCCCTGCTGGCCGCCATGGACCATACGCAGGCCGCGGCACAGGCTGAACACCCGGACCTGCCCATTCCCCCATCCGATCGCCCACGTCGCCCGCGCCGTATCGCGGGTGGCGCGCCTTCGTTCATCCCCCCGATCAATCTGGAATTTTCCCTGATGAGCCGTTTCTGGAGCCCTGTCGTCCATAACCTGACCCCGTATGTGCCGGGGGAACAGCCCAGACTGGCCAACCTGATCAAGCTCAACACCAATGAATGTCCGTACGGCCCCTCCCCCAGGGCACTCGCGGCCATCCGGGCCGCGACGGACGATACGCTGCGCCTCTATCCCGACCCCACGGCCCATGCGCTATGCGCCGCCATTGCCCGCGCACATGACGTGCCCGCCGATCATGTCTTCGTCGGCAATGGATCGGATGAAGTGCTGGCCCATGCCTTCCAGGGGCTGCTCAACCACGAGGATCCCCTGCTGTTCCCCGACATCAGCTACAGCTTCTACCCGGTCTATTGCGGGCTGTACGGCATCCGGCACGAAACGGTGGCGCTGGACGGGGGCATGCGCATCGACATTGCCGCCTATCGCAGGCCGTGTGGCGGCATCATCATCCCCAACCCCAACGCCCCGACCGGCATGGCGCTGCCACTGTCTGAAATCCGCGCCCTGCTGGCCGATCACCCCGATGCGGTGGTGGTGATTGACGAAGCCTATGTCGATTTCGGCGCGGAAACGGCGGTTGCGCTGGTGGCCCGGCACCCCAACCTGCTGGTGGTCCGCACCCTGTCCAAATCCAGCGCGCTGGCGGGGCTGCGGGTGGCTACGCCATTGGCCAGCCCGACCTGATCGCGGCGCTGACCCGGGTGAAGGACAGCTTCAACTCCTATCCGCTGGACCGTCTGGCGCAGGCCGGGGCCATCGCCGCGATCGAGGATCGGGAATGGCTTGCAAACACCCGCGCGAAGATCATAAACTCACGCGACAGGCTGACAGACAGCCTGGGAAAGATGGGGTTCGTGGTTCTGCCGTCACAGGCGAATTTCGTATTTGCCCGGCATCCGGACCATGACGGCGCATATCTGGCCTCCGCCCTGCGGGAACGGGCCATCATCGTGCGTCATTTCCGGACCCCGCGCATCGCGCAATGGCTACGGATCACCATTGGCACGGACGCCGAATGTCAGGCCCTGGTAACGGGGCTGGCCGAAGTGCTTGCGCAGAACGGAGGCTGACACCAGCCCCCGGTTCATCACATGCCGCGCCCGTCCACCCCGCCCTGACCGGCGGGCACGGGCTCAGTACGTGCCGCACGTCTTTCCATCACACGGTTAATTGGCAACTCATTTCCTGGACCCGAGGTCCACAGGATACCTATCATGCGCGCATTCCACGGACAGATGTCCGACAACCAGCCGATCCGCCGCTCGCTGCCTGAAAAGCAGAAGCAGCTCCGCGACCTGCGCGAAACGCTGGCGACCATGAAATCGCATACATCCCCCGCCCTGCGCGAAAGCGTGCAAAAGCGCATCCGCCAGCTTGAAAGCGAAATCTCCGCCGCCCCGGCCCTCGAAAACCGCCGAGAAACGGCGCGCCCCCACGGGCAGCGCCAGCACGACCGGCGCCGGGC
>NZ_BAIO01000369.1 GCF_000613305.1 Komagataeibacter kakiaceti JCM 25156 | reverse complement strand
CCACGCCCCGCACGGTGCACGGAAGCGGGATTGCCCGCCACCCGTGCCGCCTGCGTCATGGCCGCCAGCGCTTCGGGCCGGATCGGCTCGGATGCGTTCGCATCGAGATAGGTAAAACCCCCCGGTGGGGTCGCGTGCTGTCCAGCCATATGGGTTACGCCAAGTCCTTTTGCGACGGGAATTACGATTTATCTGGCATTTTGGGAATCCACACCGCTATAAGGCAGCGCAACATAATATTTATTGCAACGTGTTATGGGGGTGGAGACACCCGTGCCATACCGCTGCCTCAATGTCGCCCGCCCGCTCGCCGGGCATGGCAAGGAGAGCGAACCGACACGACAGACCCGGCCCGATGGCGGAAAATCCCTTTCTCCCCGTGGCCCGGACCGCGCCCGCCACCGCCATATCTGCCCCCCGCGCAGGGCACGCCTGCCGAAGATGCACTTTTATCAGGTAGGCGTCATACCCATAATAAGGTGAGTTGGCATACTTTCGCTGGTATGCCAGACCGGATCAATTCTGTTTTCCGTCATGTTGCCACCGGATGAATACAGGACGAATTCCTGCTCCGCGCACGGATAACTGACGGGTAATGGTGTTTTCTCTGCCTGCCGACCTGACGGGGCATCGCCGGTCGGGCAGGCTGTAACAGCAACTGTTCCCGATGCAATGCCTGGAATGCACGGGGAAACGCAAATGCGGGACACCTATGCCTGAGGTCATGTTTGCCGGCCCTGATGGCCGCCTGGAAGGTCGATACCACCATTCAAGCGCGCCCAACGCGCCGCTTGCGCTGGTGCTTCATCCCCATCCGCTGCACGGCGGGACCATGAATAACCGCATCACCTATGCGATGTATCGCGCGTTCGAGAAAATGGGCTTCTCGGTCATGCGCTACAACTCACGCGGGGTGGGCCGCTCGCAGGGGCGCTACGATGGCGGCATTGGCGAGATTTCGGACGCCGCCGCGGCGCTTGACTGGATGCAGATGATCAACCCCAACGCCAGCGGGCTGTGGATCGCGGGGTATTCCTTCGGTGCGTTCGTGGGCATGCAGCTGCTCATGCGCCGCCCCGAAATCACCGGCTGGATCAGTGTCGCGCCGCCCGCCAACCATTATGATTTCGGCTTTCTCGCGCCGTGTCCGTGCGGTGGGCTCATGATCGCGGGGGAAAACGACGAACTCGTGCCCGAGCCCGCCATCCGCAAGCTGGTGGACAAGCTGAACACCCAGAAGGGCGTGACGGTGGATTACCGCATCTTCAAGGGGGCCGACCACGTTTTCGCCCACCATGCCGAACAGGTGGCCGAGGCGCTGGAAGACCATGTCAGCACCGTCATGAACCGCAAGGCGCTGGCGCTGGCGGCCGACTGATTCACCACCCCGGCGGGGCCGGGCTGTTCCATGAAGTGCCGTGAACATGCTAGAGGCTGGTCCGCACCGGGGCGGCCCGGCCAGCGATGCATCTTACAGCGCGGAACAGATCATGCCCAAGAGTGAATTCCTCCGGGAAGCCGCAGCGCGCGGCTTCATATTCCAGTGCACGGACATGGAGGCGCTGGACGCGGCCATGCAGTCCGGGCCGGTGGGGGGGTATATCGGTTTCGACCCCACGGCGGACAGCCTGCACGTGGGCAGCCTGATCCAGATCATGATGCTGCGCCTGCTGCACCGCCATGGCCACCGCGCGGTGGCGCTGGTGGGCGGCGGCACGGCGAAAATCGGCGATCCCTCCTTCCGGGAGGAAGCGCGCAAGCTCATGACGCAGGAGACCATCGCCACCAACCTGCGTGGCGTCGAGTCCTGCCTGCGCCAGTTCCTGCCGCTTGGCGCGGGGCCGAAGGATGCGCTGCTGACCAACAACGCCGACTGGCTGGACAGGCTTTCCTACATCGACCTGCTGCGTGATGTGGGCATCCATTTTTCCGTCAACCGCATGCTGTCGTTCGACTCGGTGCGTTCGCGCCTTGAACGCGAGCAGGGCCTGACGTTCCTGGAGTTCAATTACTCCATCCTCCAGTCCTACGATTTCCGGGAACTGAACAGCCGTCATGGTGTGACGTTACAGATGGGTGGATCGGACCAGTGGGGCAATATCGTCTCGGGCATCGATCTTGTCCGCAGGATGAATGGCGCGCAGGTTTTCGGGCTGACAACGCCCCTGCTGACCACAAGTTCCGGGGCCAAGATGGGCAAGACGGCGCAGGGCGCGGTCTGGCTTTCGCCGCTGCGCCTGCCGGTGTTCGATTACTGGCAGTTCTGGCGCAATGTGGAGGACGCGGATGTGGGCCGCTTCCTCAAGCTGTTCACCGACCTGCCGGTTGCGGAATGTGACCGCCTCGCCACCCTGGGCGGGGCCGAAATCAAC
>NZ_BAIO01000370.1 GCF_000613305.1 Komagataeibacter kakiaceti JCM 25156 | reverse complement strand
CCTGCCCCTGCGCCTGCGCCTCGCGCTTCTCGCCATCCACTTCCAGCACCAGATCGGCGGTGGCGGGGCGGCGGGATCCGGCGGTCACGTCCAGCGCCACGAAGCGGATGCGGGCATGGTCGCGCACCTCGTCATCGACCAGCGCGGCCAGATCCTC
This sequence comes from Komagataeibacter kakiaceti JCM 25156, assembly GCF_000613305.1. The sequence goes on along the minus strand of NZ_BAIO01000370.1, from coordinate 2,216 downwards.
GTCATAGATGACCTTCTTGCGGTCGGCCAGATCCTTGAAGCGGGAGAACGCCTCGTTGAACTGCGCGTCCTCCAGCCCGTCATACCCCATGGCCTGGAGCTTGTCGCGGAAGGCTGCGCGGCCGGAATGCTTGCCCAGCACCAGCGACGAACGGGTCCAGCCCACGCTCTCGGGCGTCATGATTTCATAGGTGGCGGCGTTTTTCAGGATTCCATCCTGGTGGATGCCGCTTTCATGCGCAAACGCGTTGCGGCCCACGATGGCCTTGTTCGGCTGCACGTCGAAGCCGGTGATGGTGGCCAGCATGCGCGATGTGCGCAGCAGGCGCTCGGTATGGATGCCGGTGGTATAGGGCAGCACGTCATGGCGCGTGCGCAGCACCATGATGATTTCCTCCAGCGCCGCGTTGCCCGCGCGCTCGCCAATGCCGTTGATGGTGCATTCCACCTGCCGCGCGCCCGCCTTCAGCGCCGCGATGGTGTTGGCGACACCCAGCCCCAGGTCGTTATGGTTGTGCGTGGAGAAGATGACCCCGTCAGCGCCGGGCACGCGGGCGCGCAGATCCGCGAAGATGCGGGCCATGTCCTCGGGCGTGGAATAGCCGACGGTATCGGGAATGTTGATGGTCGTGGCCCCGGCGCGAATCGCGGTCTCGACACAGCGGCACAGGAAATCCGGCTCGGTGCGGGAGCCGTCCTCGGCCGACCATTCCACGTCATCGGTGAACTGGCGCGCGGCGCGGTTGCCCGCCTCGATCACGTCCAGCACCGTTTCGGGCTCCATGCGCAGCTTGTACTTCATGTGCAGCGGCGAGGTGGAGATGAAGTTGTGGATGCGCCCGCGCTTCGCCGGCCGGATCGCCTCCCCCGCGCTGGCGATGTCGTTCTTGCCGCCGCTGCGCGCCAGCGCGCACACCACGGTATTTTTCATCCTGAGCGCGATCTGGTGGACGCTGTCGAAATCCCCCTTCGAGGCGACGGGAAAGCCCGCCTCCATCACGTCCACACCCAGTTCCTCCAGCGCCTCGGCCATGCGCAGCTTTTCGGCCAGGTTCATGGAAAAACCGGGGGACTGCTCGCCATCACGCAAGGTGGTGTCGAAAATGATGACGCGGTTCGCGTCCATGCGGCCAAAGGAGGGGTGATTGATGCTCATGGTGGTACCTCGGACATATCCGGATGTGAAACGGGCGGGCGGCACGGCTGCGTGCCCCCTCTTGTTCAATTCGTGTTCGCGGACCGGCCTGCCGGTCCGATCATTCCCCTGGGCGCACCGGCACAGGCCGGCCGTGGTCGCTCAGGGGCGGATAAGTCGAAGACGAAGAAGCCCGGCACCGGCACAGGCGCGCGCGGACAGGCGCGCGCATGCGCCCGACCCGGTTCCCGCGATGTGCGTTGTCGTTACCATGGCGCGCACAATACAGCGGGGAAACCCGATTGCAACCGTAAAACGCGCGCGGGCGCATGAAAGCCCGCGCGTTTCAGCCCGTCGCGTGCGTAACCATGCTGTCGGTGGCGAAATAGTGGTCGATCGCCTGCACCATCGCGCCAGCCACCACGGCACGGTGGGCGGCCTGCCGCAGGGCGGCTTCGTCCATATGGTTGGACATGAACCCCATCTCCACCAGCACGGAGGGAATATCGGCCGATTTCAGCACCACGAACGAGGCATGGCGGGAGGGATGCGGCAAAAGCCCCACGCGCGGGCGGAACGCGCTGACAATGGTGCTGGCCATGTGGGCCGCGCCGTGGCGCGTTTCCTCCGTTACGAGGCTGGCGAGGATTTCCTGCACCTCGGGCGAGGCCGCGTGCACCTGCGGGCCGCCATAGCGGTCGGCGCTGTTTTCCGTCTGGGCCAGCATGGCCGTCTGCCGGTCCGACGCCTGGCGGCCAGGGTATAGACACTCGCCCCGCGCACCCCCCGGTCCAGCAGGGCGTCGGCATGCATGGAAATGAACAGCGACGCCTTGTGGCTGTGGGCGATGTCCACCCGCCCCTCCAGCGGGATGAAGCGGTCATCGGCGCGGGTCATGGCCACGCGGTAGCGGCCACTGGCCACGAGCTGGCGCTGGAGTTCGGCGGCCGCCGCCTCCGCCACATGTTTTTCATACGTGCCGGAAACGCCGATCGCGCCGGGGTCCTTGCCGCCATGTCCGGGGTCGAGCATGACCAGCGGCTTCGGGCGCGCGGCCTGCCCGATAATGGCGGGCGCGTGCA
>NZ_BAIO01000371.1 GCF_000613305.1 Komagataeibacter kakiaceti JCM 25156 | reverse complement strand
GCGCGTCAGATCCGTACGGGGGGCGTCCGTGACCGGCACCTGCGTGAACTGTCGCGGCACCGCCACGCGGGACGCGGGGGCATGCGTGTGAAAGGGCGAACACCCCGCCATCAGCCCCACGGCCACCGCAATGCCCCCCATGCACGCAATCCGTGCCCATCCGTTCCCCATCATTCCTGCCTTGCCAACATGGATCTGAACCGCGCGAGCGCGAATACGAGAAAGACGATACCCGTCAGGCTTACGGTCAGCAGCGGCAGCATGATCGCATCCAGCCCCGCGCCGCGGTACAGGATGGCCTGTGACAGGTTGACGAACTGCGTGGTGGGCAGAAAGCGCACCACGACCTGCATGGCCGCGGGCATGCTTTCCACCGGTGTCGCCGCACCCGACAGCAGGTACGCCACCGCGTAGACTGGCACCACCAGCAGCCCGAACTGCGGCATGGTGGGCGCGACGGTGGCCAGCATGATGCCCAGCGCCGTGGCCGAAAACAGGTACAGAAGCGCGCACGCCGCGAACAGCATGAGCGAGCCCGCCAGCGGCACCCCCAGCCACACATGCACCACCAGCCACAGCGACAGCATGGCCCCCACGAATATGACCAGCCCGTTGGTCACGATCTTGGCGATCGCGATCTCGCTGGCCGTGACCGGCATGACCAGCAGGTGTTCCAGCGTGCCATGCTCGCGCTCACGGATCACCGCCGCCCCCACCAGCACGATGGAGAGGATGGTGATGTTGGTCACGATCTGCATGACCGAGGTGAACCACTTCGATTCGCTGTTGGGATTGAAGCGGATGCGGCTCTGCACGCTGAAGGCGCCCGCGCCGCCAGGTCGGGGGCGTGCAGCACCTCGCCAACCGCGCCCAGCATGATCTCGTTCAGATAGGCCGTGCCCAGCCCCGCCTGCGTCATGGCGGTAGCGTCCACGCGGATCTGCACGGCGGGCACGCGGCCCGCCAGTATGTCGGCCTCGAAACGGGGGGGAATATCGACCACGAATATGTAATCCCCCTCGTCCATGCCGCGCAGGGCCTCGGCGCGGTCCACCATGACGGGGGGCTTGAAATAGGGCGGCAGGACCGCGTCGCGCATGCGGCGCGACAGCGTGGTGTTGTCTTCATCCATGAAGGCGATGGTGGCGTTCGAGACCTCCACCTTCACGCCATTGGCCACCAGCAGCACCCCCGCGCTGAAGGCGAACACGATCAGCCCCAGCAGCACGCGGTCATGCACGAGGCTGCGCAGTTCCTTGCCACAGAGCAGACCCACATTGACCAGCCAGCGCATCATGCGCTCAGGCTTCCTGTTTTTTCAGCAGCAGGCGCGCGGCCACCATGTAAACGGCGGCGAAGGCGGCCAGCGCGAGGTACATGCGCCAGAAACTGCCCAGCCCCAGCCCCTTGGTAAAACAGCCCAGACTGACAAGCTGGTACCATGAGGCAGGAAAGCCCAGCCCCACGAGGCGGCTCAGCCCCGTCAGCGTCGAGGCCGGATAGAGCAGGCCGGAGAAATTGACCGCCGGGATCAGGCAGATGATGGACGTGCCGAAAATGGCCGCGACCTGCGAGCCGACAAAGGTCGAGATCAGCATCCCCAGCCCGGTGGCCGACAGCACGAACAGCACGCCGCCGATACTGAGCGCCAGCAGCGACCCCTTGAGCGGCACCCCCATGCCCACCACCGCCACCACCACCAGCATGGCGTAGCTGATCGTGGCCAGCGCCGCGTATGGCGCCTGCTTGCCCATGAGATACTGCCCCACCGACGCGGGCGAGGCGTAGAGGTTGATGATGGAGCCCACCTCCTTCTCCCGCACCACGCCAAGGGCGGTCAGCATGCTGGGGATCAGGATCAGCGCCAGCATGATCACGCCCGGCGTCATGGCGTAGATGCTGCGGAATTCCTGGTTATAGGAAAAACGGGGCTCCACATTGATCGGGACCGTCACGGCCTGCGGCATCTCGCGCCCCAGCGTGCCCGCGTACCCCGCCAGCACCCCGGTCACATAGGCCCGGACATTGGCGGCGAGGAACGGCACCGCGCCATCAATGATCACCCCGATTTCGGGCCTGCGCCCGGCTTCCATGTCCCGGGCGAAGCCTGCGGGAATATCCAGCGCCATCTGCGCGCGGCCATTGCGGATGGTGCGATCCAGCGTATCGGCATCAGTTACGGGGGGCAGTTCATGGAAATAGGCGGACCCACGGAAACTGTCGATCAACTGGTGGCTGATCGTGGTCCGGTCATGATCGCTGACGGTAAAGCCCACCCCCTCCACATCAAAGGAAATGCTCGACGCCGCCACCACCAGCAGGATCAGCGGCCCGACCAGCGCGAACATGAGCCGCAGCCGG
>NZ_BAIO01000372.1 GCF_000613305.1 Komagataeibacter kakiaceti JCM 25156 | reverse complement strand
GAACTGCCGGGCACCGCCGCTTTGGCCGTCGCCTGCTGCGGCAGGGCGCTGGCCAGCAGCGTATTGCGCGATCCGGTTATGCCACGCCCTGTGTCTCCAGCGTGAGTGTCGCCGGTGCGCTATCGCCTCTTCGCCCCCACCAGATGCAGGTGCGCGCGCCGGAAGGACAGTCTGGTTTCCCCATTGGTCAGCAGGCCGCCCTGCCATGTCAGGTCGTAACTGCCCCCCGCGCGCAGCCCGTCCATGACCGGCGCGGCGGCGGAAGCGAAATAGGACGGCTCACACCCCTCGGAATGATGCCCCGTCATGACCGAGAGCAGGACGAGGGAGGCAATATCCTCCATATCCCGCAGGCCTGCGGCCCCATGCCCGTACCGCTGGCCGAAATATCGGTGGCGTGAAAGGTCTGGTTGGTCTTTCCGCCCGCCAGCGCCAGATCATATCCCTGCCCGGACAGGGCGCCGCCGCCATGGGGCTGGCTGCTGTCCGTAACCTGCACCCTTGCACAGGTGGCGGGCAGGGCGGTGGCCTGTGCCGCCCCGATGCAGGACAGGGTGGCGAGAACGGTTGTGATGAATAATTTCTTCATGTGCCTTACACGTTGGCGTGATTATGCCCTTGACGCAATCGGGCATACTACTTCCGTCCCATGATAATCCAGCCCGAGCCCGCTGCCCATGCTGCGCAAGATTGATACTTTCCTGCTCTGCCTGCTGGCTACCGTGGCGCTGGCCACCGTAGCGCCATGCCGGGGGGCGGGGGTTAATCTGTTCAATACCCTCGCCATTGTCATGATCGCGAACATGTTCTTCCTTCAGGGCGCGCGGCTGTCACGTCGCGCGGTGGCGGAAGGGGTCACGAACTGGCGCATCCATCTCGCCATCCTGTCATGCACTTTTGTCATGTTCCCGCTGCTGGGCATGGGCCTGCACCGGCTGCTGCCGGGCATGCTGGACAGCGCCATGTGGACGGGGATTCTGTTCCTGTGCTGCCTGCCGTCCACGGTGCAGTCCTCCATCGCCTTTACCTCCATCGCGCGGGGCAACGTGGCGGCGGCCATCTGTTCGGCCACGCTTTCCAACATACTGGGCATTTTCCTGACCCCCCTGCTGGTGGGGCTCGTGTTCAACCGCCACGCTGGCAGCGGCGGGGGCGGCATCCTGCCCATCGTGCTGCAACTGCTCGTGCCTTTCATCGCCGGGCAGGTCGCGCAGCCATGGATTGGCGGATGGGCCCAGCGACACAGGAAACTGCTGGCCTTTTCCGACCGTGGGTCGATCCTGGTCGTGGTGTACACCGCCTTCAGCGAGGCCGTGACCCAGGGGCTGTGGCACCGCCTGCCACCCGCGCAGATCGGCCGTGTGATGGTGATGGATACAGGCTTACTGGTTCTTGCGCTGGGACTGGCCTGCCTGCTGGCGCGCATAAGCGGCTTCGGGCGCGCTGACCGGATCGCCATACTTTTCTGCGGGTCGAAGAAGTCGCTGGCCTCTGGCGTGCCGATTGCCAGCGTGCTGTTTTCGCCTTCCGATATCGGGCTGATCGTGATGCCGCTCATGATCTACCATCAGGTGCAGCTTTTCGTCTGCGCGACACTGGCCCGGCGCTTCGCCACGCAGGCGCAGGAACCCGAAACCGGCTGAACCCCGGCCATGCCGTTCCGGGCCGGGGCATGTGCCATGCCACAGCCCCCCGGAATTTTGAAACCGTCTTCAGGTCAATCGCCCCTCGCATACCGGGGCGCGGCCCGGTATGTAGACAGGCCGCATGGTGTGCCCAGGGGCATGACAACTGCATGAATGGTGGAGAAAGATGACAGGACTGGATCCGGACAACTGGGATACGCTGCGGGCCCTGGGCCACCAGATGGTGGATGACATGATCGACCGCCTGTCCACCCTGCGCGACCGTCCCGTCTGGCAGCCCATGCCCACGCCCCTGCGTGAGGAACTGCGCACCGGGCTGCCCCACGATCCCACCCCGCCCGCCGAACTGTACGCCCGCTTCCGCAAACTGGTGGAGCCGTATTCCACCGGTAACGTGCATCCCGGTTTCATGGGCTGGGTGCATGGCGGCGGGACGGCGGTGGGCATGCTGTCCGAACTGCTGGCGGGCGGCTGAACGCCAATTGCGGGGGCCGTGACCATGCCCCCATCGAGGTCGAGCGCGAAGTGATCCGCTGGGCGGCCGAGATGTGCGGCTTCCCCACCGGGACATCGGGCCTGCTGGTCACCGGTTCCTCCATGGCGAACATGATCGCCGTCATCACCGCCAGCCGCGCCGTGCCCGACGGCTGAAAATGCGCGCCAGCGGCGTAGGCACGCGCAGGCTGGTGGGATACG
>NZ_BAIO01000373.1 GCF_000613305.1 Komagataeibacter kakiaceti JCM 25156 | reverse complement strand
CGGGCAGGTCGTGCGGGCCATCAACGGGCGCTCCACCGCGTCGCGCAGCCTCGACACCGTCAATTCATGGCTTGGCGGCCCCGCTGGCAGCCTCGTGCGCATAACGGTGGAAGCGAAGGGGCGGCAGACCACGGTCACGCTGCACCGCGCCTCCATCCCGCCAGAAACCGTGTTCGCCTATACCAGCGGCAAGCACGTCATCCTGCACATCACCGCTTTCTCCGCCAACACGGCCGAGGAAATGAGCCAGTACCTGGATGAGGCCATGAACGTGCCCGGCATTTCGGGCCTGATCCTGGACCTGCGCGGCAACCGGGGCGGCGTGCTCCAGCAGGCGGTCACCACATCGGCGCTCATGCTGGATCACGGCGTGGCGGCGATCACACAGGGGCGCGACCCGCAGGCCAACCATGTCTGGGCCGTACAGGGCGGGGACATGACCAACGGGCTGCCCATCATCGTCATGGTGGATGGACGCACCGCCAGCGCCGCCGAGATTCTGGCCGCCGCCCTGGCCGACCAGAAGCGGGGCGTGGTGATCGGCAGCGCCACGCTGGGCAAGGGGCTGGTCCAGACCATCGGCCAGATGCCCAATGGCGGCGAGCTTTACGTAACGTGGAGTCGGGTGCTCGCCCCGCTGGGCTGGCCGCTGCAGGGGCTGGGCGTCATGCCGCAGGTCTGCACCAGCCTGGGGGAAAGCGTGCTTGAACGCCAGCTCCAGAACCTGGCCGAAGGCACGGTGGACAGCCGGGAATGGATCACCGCCACCCGGCAGATCCGCTACCCCGTGGACCCCGCGCGCATCCTGAGCATCCGCAAGGCCTGCCCCGCCGCCATCGGCACGGACAGTGATCTGGACGCCGCGCGTTCCCTGCTGGACAACCCGGTCGAATATCGCGCCGCCCTGTCCGCCATACCCGAGGAAAGCGCCGTCCCGGCCAGTGGCGGCTAGAATATCACCATGGGAAACCGTGCTATTCCTGCATGTCTCCCTCTGCCTTTCTGCATTACCGGAGATGCCCACCCCATGGAAGAATCGCGCCTGAAAACCGGCATATGGGTCCGGGCAATGCTGCGCCAGGCTGGACAAAAGGGAAATCCCGGCATGGTCCTGCACCGGGGGGACGAAGATGCGGGCAGCGTACTGATCGTACTTCTGGGTCGGGACAGGCGCATGTGCGTACTCGCCGCCACCCGCACCCCCGATGGACGCCGGGCATGGTTCCGCGCTACAGGAGAGGCGGCTGTGGATCAGGACAGCGTCGATACCTACGTTGCAAGACAGAGGGAACGGGACCCCGATATATGGGTCGTTGAATTCGACGCACCGGATCTTGTGCCACCGTTTGAAGCAAAGCTGATATGAAAGACGTGATTCCACGCGATTAAAGGCATAGAAACCAGTCCGGCGTATGGGTGTGACATCTGGCACACAGTCGGACAGGACAGTTGCCCCCGCCGCCCAAAGCAGTGGATTAGGCGGTGACAATGGATTGTCAGGGCTGGTTTCTTTAAGCAAAAGAATGCTGATGCTGCTGATCCGAAGGAATATGGCACGCGCACCCGACCGGCCGATACGCCACCACAGGCCCGTCGAAGGGAGAAGAAGAGTATGAATCTGCGGTACGGATTGCTTGCAGGGTCTTTATTGGCTGCCTCGGTTACCCTGGGTCCCGTACTGGTCTCCGCCCCGGTATTCGCCCAGCCCGTACAGGGGCTGTACATGAGCGGTGAAGGTGGTGCGACCTTCAACCAGGGCCAGGTCATACGGAATTCCTCGGCGCGTGATCAGTTCCGTACCGGCGCCATTGGCGAGGGCGCGATCGGCTGGGGGCTGGGCAACGGCTTCCGCGTGGAGCTTGAGGGCCATTACCGGAACAACGACCTGAAAACGGTAGGGGGCAACGCCGCCTACCATGCCCATGCGGATGGCCGGCAGCAGGAATCCGGCCTGATGGCCAACGCCCTGTTCGACCTCGATATCGGCAAGAGCTGGCTGTTCCCGTATTTCGGCGCGGGTATCGGCTATGGCTGGCAGAACATGAACACCACCATGACCGGTAACGTGAATGGCGCGAATTACAGCCAGCACGTAAGCGGCACCTACGGCAACTTCGCCTATCAGGCATCTTCGGCCTCGCCTTCCCCATGCCATGGGTCGTCGGCCTGTCCGCCACGGCGGAATACCGGTTCTGGACCATGCTGGGCCCGCAGTCGCACCATTCCTCCATGAGTGGCAGCGAAGGCGCGCTGACGGCCATGAACAGCGATTACGGCTTCCGCAACGGCAACCGCGACAGCCGCACCGACTTCAACCATTCCCTCATGCTCGGCCTGCGA
>NZ_BAIO01000374.1 GCF_000613305.1 Komagataeibacter kakiaceti JCM 25156 | reverse complement strand
GTCGCGCGCGGCAGGCAGGTCCATGTCCACCGTGACCGTGCGGTACTCCACCCCCATGAGCGACAGGCCAAGACGCACGGCATAGCAGCGCACATCCGGCGTCCAGTCATACAGGACCATATCCATCTTCACGCCAGTTCTCCCATGACCGGGGCGGTCTCGCCCCCACATTCCACCGCATCGCGCAGGCGTCCGGCCCAGCGTGAAAGGAACAGGGGGGATGGCCCTTCCGCCCCCGCCATCCGCACCACATGCAGCATGGCCTGCCCCGCGACCGGCTCATGCACCGCCAGGCCGACGCGGCCATGCCAGACCACGGGCGCGTTTTCCACCCCGCCGATCGCCTGGCGCAGATGCGTGACACCCGCGCGGACATGCACGCTGCGCACCGGTGTTATGGCCCCGGACTCCCGCCGCGCGTCATGCAGGGGGAAATCCTCCGCCGCTTCCGGACTGACCCAGACCAGACCATCCGCCTCACGCACGCCATAGGCCCCGACATGGATCGAGGCGGGCACGCGCACCTGCGGGTGGGCCGGGATCAGCCTGCACCGCGCGGTGGGGCCGAACTGCCAGCCGTGATACAGACAACCCAGCCCGTCGCCGCGCACAAACCCGAAACTGAGCCGCATGCCGCGATGCGGGCAGCGGTCCTCCCACGCATGGAGGTGGATGCGGCGCTGTCCTCGCGCCACAGCACCACCTCGCGCCCGCCAATGCGCACGCCCGCGACCTCGCCACGGCGTATATCCGACAGGACACTGACCGGATGCCATCTGTGCATATGCTTCCCGCTCCCTTTCACCGACCCGAACAGGGCGTGCCGCAGGCCATGCGGGGCGCGCCCTGCGCCATGCGTCATTCTTTCACGCCACGGGATGGCGCGCCATCCAGAGTGGAGCTAACATTGCATTTCCGTTACGGCAATCCATGACGCCATGGATGGCACACCGCAAACCAGGGACCGGGCCATGACACAGACCACCCCAGCCGATGAAACCGTTCTGTCCGAATGGCATGTGATCAGCCCGCTATCGCATCTGCGCGCCACACCAACCGACACCATGCTGCTTGACCGGCACATCACCTTTGGCCACCACCCCGATGGCGCCCCCTTCGCCTGCGACGTGGCGGACAGGCGCGCCCTGCCCGTGCAGGCGCGCCATGGCTGCCTGTGGACCTGCCTTGGCACGCCCGGACGCGATATTCCGGCCATTGTCGAATCCGCCGAGCCTGACCGCAGGATCGTGGACTGCGGCGTATTCACCGTGCGGACCTCCGCCCCGCGCATTGTCGAGAATTTCCTCGACATGGCGCATTTCCCCTTCGTCCACACCAACATCCTCGGGGCCGAGCCGGACACGGAAGTCGCGCGCTACACCATAGAAATGCGTGAAGACGGGAACGAGGTCTGGGCCACGGATTGCCATTTCTACCAGCCGCAGGCCGCCCTTTCCGCCGCTGGCGGGATCGAGACCGAATATCTGTACCGCGTGGCGGGCCCGTTCGTGACGCTGCTGTACAAGACCTGCCCCACCCAGCCCGAACGCTTCGATGTCATCACCCTGTTCGTGCAGCCCATGACACAGGAATGCAGCCGCGCGCACCCGGTCATGTTCCTGATTGACGATGTCTCGCCCCAGGCCGACCTGATCCAGTTCCAGCAGACCATCTTCCTGCAGGACCGCATCATACTGGAAAACCAGCGCCCGCGCCGCCTGCCGCTGTCCGGCGGGGCGGAAGTGCCCACCATGGCCGATCGCATGTCGGTGGCGTACCGGCGCTGGCTGCGTGACCGCAGGGTGGCGTACGGCACGGTGCTCTGACCCCAACATCTGCGCGTGCTGCATCACCCCCCTTCGCCCCACGGGGCTGCGCGGGGGATGGGCATGGTGTACGCTTGCGGCGTTAGCAGACCGATCAAGCCGGAAAGACCATGAGATGACCGACCAGAACACGCAGGACGCCTTCACCCAGGGCAAGGCCGCCGCCACGAAGGGGGAACCGCTGATCGAAAACCCCTTCGACGAATCCCTGCCCGCCTATGAGCAGTGGAACAAGCTGGTGGAGCGTGCGCGAAAACGATGGCGACTTCGACCCCTTTGCCGAAAAATGAGCCCGCGTTCCACGATAGCGTGAGATCATGGAAACGTGAGCGCGGGCATATTGTGGCGGGTCATGGGGTATGAAATGAAGGTGGCGACGGTGCGTCCGTGACACAAGCGGCGTCTGTCCTCAGAAAATGAAGGCGGTATCGGCAACGGTGCCGCCTTTTTTCCATCAGGCGGCACACCTCATGACCGGGCCGACATGCTGCCTGGCGCGTGCGGCCGTG
>NZ_BAIO01000375.1 GCF_000613305.1 Komagataeibacter kakiaceti JCM 25156 | reverse complement strand
TCACGGTTGGCCGCCAGCAGCAGCGGCCATTCCTGATCCGGGTCGTGAGAGATGACGACAGTACACACGCGCCAGTATCCTGCTGTTGTTTCCGTCAGGCCACGGGCCGGTTCAGCTCCGTGCGGGGCCCGTCTCGCCAAAGACGCGGGTGAAGGTATGGTCAAGAGAGCGCAGATGCGATGCGCTGTCCATCGCCGCGTCCAGCACCGCGGGCGGCACGCGGCCTGCCACTTCGGGGTCGGCCTCCAGATTTTCGCGGAAGGTCTTCGCATCCTTGTGGCCCAGCCGGGTCCATGTCGCCATCGCGTTGCGCTGGACGATGCGATAGGCGTCTTCGCGCAGGATTCCGGCGCGCGCCAGCGCCAGCAGCACCTCGCCCGAATGCACGACGCCGCCGAGGCTGTCGATATTGGCCTGCATCCGGTCGGGATAGACCACCAGCTTTTCCATCATGCCCGCCAGGCGCATGAGCGCGAAATCAAGGCCGATCGTGCCATCGGGGCAGATATTGCGCTCGACCGAGGAATGGCTGATGTCGCGCTCGTGCCACAGGGCCACGTTTTCCAGCGCGGGAATGACGTGCGAACGCACGAGCCGCGCAAGGCCGGTCAGGTTTTCCGACAGGACCGGGTTGCGCTTGTGCGGCATGGCGGAGGAGCCTTCTGCCCCTTGTGGAAGAACTCTTCCGCTTCCCGCACTTCCGAACGCTGGAGGTGACGCACCTCGGTCGCGAGCCGTTCGATTCCACTGGCGATGACCGCCAGCGCGCAGAAATAGGCCGCGTGCCGGTCACGCGGGATCACCTGGGTCGAGACATCCTCCGGCTTCAGGCCCAGCTTTCCGGCCACATATTCCTCCACGCGCGGATCGATATGCGCGTAGGTGCCCACCGCGCCGGAAATGGCGCAGACGGCCACCTCCTCCCGCGCGCGGAGCAGGCGGGCGCGGTTGCGGGCGAATTCGGCGTAATGACCGGCCAGTTTCAGCCCGAAGGATGTCGGCTCGGCATGGATGGCGTGGCTGCGGCCGATGGTCAGGGTATACTTATGCTCGAACGCGCGCCGCTTCAGCGCCGCCAGCACCGCGTCCAGATCCTCCAGCAGCAGATCGGTCGCCTGCACCATCTGCACCGACAGGCAGGTATCCAGCACATCGGACGATGTCATGCCCAGATGCACGAAGCGGCTGTCGGGGCCGATCTTCTCGGCAAGCCAGGTCAGGAAGGCAATGACATCATGCCGGGTTTCGGCCTCGATCTCGTCGATGCGGTCAAGGTCGGCCTGGCTGAAGGCGGCCATCGCGGCATCGCCCTTTTCACGGATGGTCCGGGCGGATTCAGCGGGAATCGCGCCGTATTCCGCCATGGCCTCGCAGGCCAGGGCCTCGATCTCGAACCAGATGCGGTAGCGGTTCTCGGGCGACCAGATGGCGGCCATGACGGGGCGGGTATAGCGCGGTACCATGTTCTCGGGCTTCCTTAACTCAGCGACACAATCGGGATCAGGCCGCCTTCCTACCCAATTCTGTCGCGTGCGTCTTCCTTAATTCACGCCCGTTTCATCACGCGGCCGCCATCATCTGTCATCACACGCGCGATTGCATGATGTGGGTGGAGAACGGCATAAAGAAGTCGTGAAGCCCCGGCCCGTTCACGCACCCCCATCTGTCAGGATCATAGCCGCCCATGTCCGTCATTTTTTCTCCCTCCGCCCTTTACGCACTGGCCCAGGTCATCCTGATCGATGTCACGCTTGCGGGGGACAATGCCGTCGTGGTGGGGATGGCGGTGCGCAACCTGCCCCACCGCGCGCGCCGAATCGCCATCCTGTGGGGGGTGCTGGGGGCGGCGCTCATCCGTATCTGCCTGGCGCTGGTCGCGGTCAGGCTGCTGGCCATCATCGGGCTGACGCTGGCGGGGGGGCTGCTGCTGCTGTGGGTCTGCTGGCGCATGTACCGCGAAATGCATGGCCCGGCCCATGCCGAAGATGGTACACAGGCCCCCGCATCGCTGCGCAGCGCCATTATCCGCATTATCGTGGCCGACCTGTCCATGAGCCTTGATAATGTCCTGGCTGTTGCGGGGGCGGCGGGAGAACATATAGGTGTTCTGGTAACGGGACTGGTCATTTCGGTGGCGCTGATGGCCGTGGCGGCGGCGCTGATCGCACGGCTGCTGGAGCGGTACCGCTGGATTTCATGGATCGGGCTGCTGGTGGTGCTGGTCGTGGCGATTGAACTGATCGTGAAGGGTGGCGGCGAGGTCTGGACACATATGGGTGCCGCGTAATGATCCCGCGCGCCTGCCACTGGCTGGCCAGGGCGACGGGACTGGCGC
>NZ_BAIO01000376.1 GCF_000613305.1 Komagataeibacter kakiaceti JCM 25156 | reverse complement strand
CCGTTGGGAAGCGTGGTCTGCACCGGTATTTCCCGCTGCGCCGGGGGCATGGCGGCCGGGGCCGGCCGGACCGGGTCTGGGACGGCGCCGAGGCAACTGCCACATAACAGAAGGGAGAGGCATAATGTCTTGGAAAACAGGCGTGCTATCATGCCCCGAGATTACGCCGCTTTGGCCGTGGCGGCCAGTTCCCGCGCTCCGGCCCGCCGCGCGGGTCATGCATAAAGGATGGAAACATGTCTCCTGCCCCACTGGAAACGACGCGCATGCGTGAACGGGTCCGTCATGTCATGGATCGCGCGGTGGAGACATCCCGGCTTGTCGGCGCGGTGGTGCTGGTGGCGGTGGAAGGCGAAGTGGTGGTGGCGGAAGCGGCGGGGCTGGCTGACCGCGAATCCGGCCGCCCCATGCGGTCGATACGGTGTTCCGCCTCGCTTCCCTGACCAAACCGGTCGTGACCGCCGTCGCCCTCGCGCTGGCGGAGGAAGGCGTGCTGGACCTGCACGCGCCGGTCAGTCGCTACCTGCCGGGCTTCCGGCCCTGCCTGCCTGATGGCGGGGCATGCGAAATCACGCTGCACCAGTTGCTGACCCATACCAGCGGGCTGACCTACGGCTTTTCCTTCCCGCGTGATGACAACCCCTATACCCGCGCCGGTGTTTCGGACGGGATCGCGGAGCCGGGTCTGGCGCTGGCGGATAACCTGGCCCGTCTGGCCACGACCCGGCTGATCTTTCCGCCGGGGCGCGGCTGGAGCTACTCACTGGGGCTGGATGTGATGGGCGGGGTGATTGAAAAGGTCGCGGGCCTGTCCCTGCCCGAGGCCGTGGCGCAGCATGTCGGTGCGCCGCTGGCATGGCGGGAAAGCGGCTTTGCGGTCAAAACACCGGAAAACCTTGCCGCCTGCTATGCCGATGCCCGGCCCATGCCGCTGCGCATGGGGGCGCAGTACGTGCTGCCCCGCCTGCTGCCCGATGGCGGCACGGGGGAAATCCGCTTCGCGCCCGACCGGGTTTGCAACCCGGCGTCCTATCCCTCGGGCGGGGCGGGCATGGTGGGTACGGCCGGGGAGTTCCTTGCGTTCATCGAAGCCGTGCGCAATGGCGGGGATGGGATCCTCTCCCCCGCGTCGGCCATGCTGTTTGGCCGTAACGCCATCGGGGATGTGGATATGGGGCCGCAGGCGCGCGGCCGCCGCTTCGGTTACGGCGGGGCCGTGATCATGGATCCTGCCGCCGCCGGCACGCCGCTTTGCGCGGGCAGTTTTACATGGGGGGGCGTGTACGGGCACCAGTGGGCGGTGGACCGGGCGCGGGGGCTGAGTATTGTCATGCTGAGCAATACGGCGCTGGCGGGAATGGCGGGGGCCTACCCCGATGCGGTTGTCGGCGCGGTCTGCGCCGGGTAAGGCAGGACCATGCGCTACGACGGATATGAAGAGGCTGGAAACTGTCATGTCATTTGGTGAACGCGTCAACCAGTTCGATGCCTGGCTGCTGGACCGGGTTTTCCAGCCATTTGCCGATGCGTTGCCCGAGCGCCTGCCCGCGATGGAGGTGGGCATGAGTTTTCAGGTCGGTTCGATCGTGCTGTCGGCGGCGTCCATTTCCGCCCTGCTGGTGCTGGAGGGCATGACGCTGAGCAACGTGATCACCAACCTGCTCGGCTGGTTTTTCGAGGTGATATTTTATATCGGCATCCACCGCCTGCGCGCGATGGTGCGGCCGGGCCATCTGAACCCGCTGCGTGGCATGCTGGCTGGCATGCGGCCCATTTCCATTCCGTTCGCGGTCTATGCCTTCTATCAGGCGCTGACGGCGGAGCGGGTGTACGAACTGGCCCTGTGGTTCAATTCCCTGTCGCAGCTTGTGTTCGTGGCCGGGATTTACCTGATCTCGTGCAACATGCCGCCGCCCGGCCATCGCGCCCGCCAGCGCTCCTACGGGCGCGGGCCGCTGCCTAACGAACTTGGCTGAACGGCGGGGTGTTATTCCCGCGTCAGAAATCCACGCAGCGTCCCTTGACCGTCCAGTCACCATAGCGGGTCGGTTCCGGTCCCTTGGGGCCACCGACCTCATCGGGTTCGGCGGGCTGTTTCAGCAGCGCGGCTTCCCGGGCCGCGGCGTCCTGCTGCCCGGTTTCGGCGGCAGGGGTGGGGGAGGGGGTCTTGTCAGTGCTCATGGCCTGAGTTTCCGCCCACACGGGAAGCCCAGGCAAGCCTAAAAAACCCGTGGGCGGCCGGATAGCGCGTTATTGATGTTCGGACTGCGCGATACGCTGCTGCACGGTCATCCGCCACGGGGCGTCCGCCGGGGCGGCGTCCAGCGCGCGGC
>NZ_BAIO01000377.1 GCF_000613305.1 Komagataeibacter kakiaceti JCM 25156 | reverse complement strand
CCGCCACAATCGAGGGCGCGATCCGGTCGGGCCGTGCTGCGGCGCAGGCCGTCCATGCCCGCAGGGGCCTGCCGGGCCGACCGAAATGAAAACGATGTACGGATTTGCAATAGGCCCCCGTCACGCGACGGGGAACGTGGAATGATGGCGAACACAATCGATACACTCACCGCTCCCCGCACCACCACGGGCATGGCGGACACCACGCCCATGGACCCGGCCAGTCTGGACCGGGCCGTCACCCGCGCCCAGGCCGCGCTGGGCAGGCGACAGGCCGATGACGGCCACTGGGTCTTCGACCTTGAGGCCGATGCGACCATTCCGGCCGAATACGTGCTGCTGGAACATTACCTGGACCGGATCGACCCGGAACTGGAACAGCGCATCGGCGTCTACCTGCGCCGTATCCAGGGCACGCATGGCGGGTGGCCGCTGTATCAGGACGGCAAGTTCGACCTGTCGGCCTCGGTCAAGGCGTATTTCGCCCTCAAGGCCATCGGGGACAGCGTGAACGCGCCGCACATGATCCGCGCCCGACAGGCGATCCTGGACCATGGCGGCGCCGAGCGGACGAATGTATTCACCCGCCTCCAGCTCGCCCTGTTTGGCGAGGTGCCGTGGGAAGCCGCGCCCGCCATGCCGGTCGAGATCATGCTGCTGCCGCGCACGGCCCTGTTCTCGGTGTGGAACATGTCCTACTGGTCGCGCACGGTCATCGCCCCCCTGCTGGTGCTGGCCGCGCTGCGCCCGCGCGCCATCAACCCGCGCGACGTGCATGTGCAGGAACTGTTCGTCACCCCGCCGGCAAAGGTGCGCGACTGGATTCGCGGGCCGTACCGTTCGGTATGGGGGCGTGTGTTCAAATACGTGGACGTGGTGCTGCGCCCCGTCGAGAGCCTGATCCCCGAAAAGACCCGCCGCAAGGCCATCAAGGCGGCGGTGGACTTCATCGAACCCCGCCTCAACGGTCTGGACGGGCTGGGGGCCATCTACCCCGCCATGGCCAATACGGTCATGATGTTCCGCGCCCTGAACGTGCCCGATACCGACCCGCGCGCGAAAACCGCGTGGGAGGCCGTGCGCCGCCTGCTGGTCAATCAGGGCGAGGAAACCTACTGCCAGCCCTGCGTCTCCCCCATCTGGGATACGGGACTGGCCGGTCACGCCATGATCGAGGCGGCGTCCGGCCCCAAGGGAATCGCACCCGAAGAGACGAAAAAGAAGCTGGAAGCCGCGGGCAAATGGCTGCGTGAACGCCAGATTC
This sequence comes from Komagataeibacter kakiaceti JCM 25156, assembly GCF_000613305.1. Next base: position 1,060 of record NZ_BAIO01000377.1, on the reverse strand, counting down.
TGGATGTGAAGGGTGACTGGGCCATCAACCGTCCGGGCCTGCGGCCGGGTGGCTGGGCCTTCCAGTACGCCAATGACTATTACCCCGACGTGGATGATACCGCCGTGGTGGGCATGCTGCTACACCGGGAGGGGAATCCCGCCAACACGGAAGCCATTGAACGGGCGCGGGAATGGATCATCGGCATGCAGAGCACGAATGGCGGCTGGGGCGCGTTCGATGTCGATAACAACCTCGACCTGCTCAACCACATTCCCTTCGCCGACCATGGCGCGCTGCTCGACCCGCCCACGGCGGACGTGACGGCGCGCTGCATCTCCTTCCTCGCCCAGCTTGGCCACCCCGAGGACCAGCCCGTCATCGACCGTGGCATCGCCTATCTCCGCGCCGAGCAGGAGCAGGATGGTTCGTGGTTCGGGCGCTGGGGCACCAATTACATCTATGGCACATGGTCGGTGCTGTGCGCGCTGAACGCGGCCGACGTGGCCCATGACGATCCCATGATCATCCGCGCCACCGACTGGCTGCGCAGCCACCAGCGCGAGGATGGCGGCTGGGGCGAGGACTGCGCCAGCTATGAAGGCGCCGCGCATGGCACGTACAAGGAAAGCCTGCCGTCACAGACCGCATGGGCGGTGCTGGGCATGATGGCCGCCGGGCTGCACGAGGATCCCGCCGTGGCCCGTGGCGTCGCCTATCTGGGCCGCACGCAGGGCGAGGATGGCGAATGGGCGGAAGAGCCGTACAACGCCGTCGGGTTCCCCAAGGTGTTCTACCTGCGCTACCACGGCTACCGCCAGTTCTTCCCGCTCATGGCCATGTCACGCTACCGCAACATGCAGGTCAGCAACACCGGCCGCGTGGGCTACGGGTTCTGAGGGCGGGGGAGCGCTAGACATGTCCGATACGGTATCCACGCCCCCGTTTTCCCGGCTCGGGATTGTGGTGGGGATGGAGGCGGAGGCCTCGCTGATCCGCCCGTTCCTGCCCCATGCCCGCATCGGGCTGAGCGGGGCGACCCTGTCGGGCGCGCGGCAGGCCGTGCTTGACCTGCTGGAAG
>NZ_BAIO01000378.1 GCF_000613305.1 Komagataeibacter kakiaceti JCM 25156 | reverse complement strand
CGGGCAGACAGCCGGGGAAGCCGATGAAGCACAGGCCGCCCGCATGCTGGAACAGCTTGCCCGGCTGCTGCGCCAACTGGATGCGGCCTATCATCAGGAGGATGCGCCGCTTGTCGATGATGCGACATATGACCGGCTGCGCGCGCTCAATACCCGGCTGGAGGAGCGCTTTCCCACCCAGCGCCGCGCCGACAGCCCGGCGCTGGATGTTGGCGCGCCCGCTTCCGGCCCGTTCCGCCGCCACCGGCACATGGTGCCGATGCTCTCGCTCGACAATGTGTTCGGGCGGGAGGAATTCGATGCCTTCATCAACCGCATCGCCCGCTTTCTGGGCCTGACGGAAGCGCAGGCGCATGAACTGGCCTTTGTCGCGGAACCCAAGATCGACGGCCTGTCCATCAGCCTGACCTATGAACATGGCCGGTTCATTCGCGGCACCACGCGCGGTGACGGCACGGAAGGCGAGGACGTGACCGCCAACCTGCGCACCATGCGCGACATTCCCGATCACCTGCCCGCCCCCTACCCCGATGTGATTGAAATACGTGGCGAGGTCTTCCTGTCCAAACAGGCGTTTCTGGAACTGAACGCAGCGCAGGAACGCGCGGGGGAAAAGCCCTTCGCCAACCCGCGCAACGCCGCCGCCGGCTCCCTGCGCCAGCTTGATCCGGCCATTACGGCAAAACGCCCGCTTTCCCTGTTCGCCTATGCCGCCGGTTTTTGCGCCGCGCCGCTGGCGGCGACCCATCATGACTATCTCAAACAGCTTGAGGCATGGGGCTTCCGCGTCAATCCGCTGAGCCTGCGGGTGGGCAACGCGGCCGATGCCGAAGCCTTCATGGCGCGGATCGCACGCGAACGCTCGGCGCTGGATTATGATATTGACGGTGTGGTGTACAAGCTGGACGACCGCGCCCTACAGGAACGTCTCGGCTTCGCGGGGCGCGCGCCACGCTGGGCCGTGGCGTGGAAATTCCCTGCCGAACAGGCCATTACCCGGCTTGAAAAAATCGAGATCCAGGTCGGCCGCACCGGGGCGCTGACGCCGGTGGCCTTCTTGCAGGCCGTCAATGTGGGCGGCGTGATCGTAACCCGCGCCAGCCTGCATAATGAGGACGAGATCTCGCGCAAGGACATCCGCGAGGGTGATCTCGTCCATGTCCAGCGCGCGGGCGACGTGATCCCGCAGGTGACGGGCGTGGTGCTGCCGCGCGATGCGGAACGCCCCGCCTATGTTTTCGCGCATGTCTGCCCCATATGCGGGGCGCATGCCGAACGCCCGGAGGGCGAGGTGGTGTGGCGCTGTTCCGGCGGGCTGACCTGCCCCGCGCAGGTGGTGGAGCGGCTGATCCATTTCGTCTCGCGCGATGCGTTCGACATCGACGGGCTGGGCGACCGCACGATCGTGGAATTCCATGAACTGGGCTGGCTGCGCACGCCCGCCGATATTTTCCGCCTTCACCTGCATGAAGCCGAAATCGCCGGACGGGATGGCTGGGGCAAGCTCTCGGCCCACAATCTGGTCACCGCCATCGAGGCGCGACGGACGATCGAACTGTCACGGCTGATCTACGCGCTGGGCATCCGCCGCATCGGCATCAACAACGCCCGCCTTCTGGCCCGGCATTACGGATCCCTGGCCAACTGGCGCCAGCAGATGGAGAAGGCCGCCATCATCGGCTCGGACGAGAGGCTGGAACTCGGCTCGATCACCGGCATCGGCTCCGCCATCGCCGATGAACTGGTGACCTTCTTTGCCGAGGAACACAACCGCGCGACGCTGGATGACCTCGACACCGTGCTGACACAGGTCACGGATGAGGAAATGGAGGCCGGGGGCGCGCTGTCGGGCAAGACCATCGTCTTTACCGGCACGCTCACCACCATGACCCGCCCCGAAGCCCGCGCCGTGGCCGAACGGCTGGGCGCGCGGGTGTCCGACAGCGTATCGAAAAAGACGGACATCGTGGTGCTGGGTGAAAAAGCCGGTTCCAAGGCCCGCAAGGCGGCCGAACTGGGCGTGACCACCATGGATGAAGGCGGCTGGCGCACCCTGGCGGGCATGCCACCCATAACCGCGCGGCATGAATAACACCTCCATGCCGGGCCATGGCGCATGAGTGTGGCCTTGCATGTCCCTGTCGCGTAACGTTTACTACCATAACGAACCCAACACGAAGTAGCAGGAGCATCCGCACGGGACCGACACGTCATATTGCCGCAACGGGGTGCGGCATGGATTATCAGGGGGATCACAGCTTATGACAGTTTCAGGGCCGCGGGGGCGGCTGCTGACAACACGCCGGAACATGCTGGGCAT
>NZ_BAIO01000379.1 GCF_000613305.1 Komagataeibacter kakiaceti JCM 25156 | reverse complement strand
CGGCCTTGCCTGCCGCCACCGCTGGCGCCGCACTGCCCCCGGCCGACGCGGAAGAAGCGGGTGCGGATGCGCTCCATGACCGTGCTGCATGGCGAAGTTCATGTCATCGATCTGTTTGCTCAGGGTCGCGTTCTGCTGCTGCACCTGATTGTTCAGCTGGTCGATTTCGCCCCGCATGTCGCGTGTCTGCTGTTCGAGCGTATTGACCCGGTCCAGAAGCTGCAACGTAAGGTTGCCGCTGTCGTCATCGGCCCGCGCGCCGCCGAGACAGGCCAGCGAGACGCCACCGGCCAGCAGGGCCACCCTGCCCCACCGGCGGGGACGGGACGCGACCGAAAGGAAACATGACAACACAGACCGCATGGACCAGACCTTTCTGCACTACTACGCAGGCATACCTAAAACAAAACCGGCCGGGCGATAAGCGCCCGACCGGTTTCATATACTCACCATCCCGCCACTGGGGCGTGGGGTGGAAGCTTACTGCACCGCCGTGATGGCGTTACGGTTCTGGGACCATGCCTGCTCATCGTCACCGACGGCGGTGGGGCGGTCCTTGCCGTAGGAGATGGTCGTCAGACGCGACGCGTCCACACCCTTGGCCACCAGGTAGTCATGCGCGGCGTTGGCGCGGCGCTCACCCAGCGCGATGTTGTATTCCTCGGTGCCGCGATCATCGCAGTTACCGGCGATCTGCACATGCACCTGCGGGTATTTGGCAAGCCACGCCGCCTGCTTGTCCAGCGTCGCCTTCGCATCGTCGGACAGGCCGCTCTTGTCGAACGAGAACAGGACACGGTCCCCAGCCGTCGCCACCAGGTCAGCCTCGCTGCCCGGCGCAGGACCGACCTGCTGCGTGGCGGCGCCCGTGTTCACATTCTTGTTCGCATGATCGGAACAGGCCGCCAGAAGAAGGGCCATGCCAACCGCGCCAAAAAGCTTCAGTTTCATTACTTTTGATCCTGGATCGGTTTCTTGTATCGAAACCAGTTGTTGAATTTCCGGATTTAAATATGGAACGGCCCCGAGTCTCGTTGCGTCCTGTCAAACAAGCTGTAAAAACAGAGACTCGCGATCGCTGGAAACCTTTGTCAGCTTAGCTTTGAAATCCGGCCTGCGTCAATGTTGGACAAACACATAGCGGCTATTTGATAACCAGTTAGGTGCCGGAACGGTATTCGCCCAACATATTGAAATATATTATTTATTTAGCGGCGACCAGGCTGGGTCCGACGCGCTGCCAGCCGGCAGGGCGCGCTCGTGGAAGCCGGCAATATCAATTGTATTGATACCTGTTGCAAATCCGGCACCATTGCTCCCCCCCGAACTCTGGCGGCAGAACGCCAGCACCCGGCCATTGGGGCAGAAGGACGGACTTTCCACGGTAAAGCCTTCCGTCAGGATCCGCTCCCCCGTGCCATCTGGCGCCATGACGCCAAGCGAGAAACTGCCATTGGCGATACGCGAGAACGCGATCAGATCCCCGCGCGGCGACCAGACGGGGGAGCCATAGCTGCCATGGCCATAGGAAATCCGCCGCGCGTCCCCACCCGAGGCGCTCATGATATAAAGCTGCGGCGACCCGCCACGGTCCGAGTTGAAGACGACCTGCGTGCCATCGGGGCTGTAGGACGGGCTGGTGTCGATCGCGCCGGAATCAGTTATCTGCCGCCGCGCCATGGTCGCCAGGTCGACCACGTAAATATCGGATCCCCCCCCGCGCGTGACCGACAGGATCACCGAATTCCCGTCGGGCGCGAAACGTGGCGCGAAGGAAATGCCTGAAAAATCGCCAAGAATACGTTGCTGGCCCGTGCTCAGGTTGAACAGGTAAACCCGCGGCCTGTAATTGGCGTAGGACAGGAAGGCCAGTTCACTATTGGCCGGATTGAAGCGCGGCATCAGCGTCAGCCACTGGCCATTCGTCAGGTAACGGCTGTTCGCCCCGTCCTGGTCCATGATGGCAAGGCGCGTGGTCTGGTGGGCGCGCGGGCCGGAACGGGCGATATAGGCGATGCGGGTGTTGAAATATCCCTGCTCGCCCAGCAGGCGGCCATAGATCACATCGGCAATGATATGCGCGATGCGACGCCAGTCCTGCGCGGCGGCGGTATAGGCCGTGCCCTGGATCTGGGTTCCGGTGGGGACATCCCACAGCCGGAATTCCACGCGCAGGGAGCCGCCCTGATCCATGACCCGGCCGGTCATGGCCGCGCGCGCGCCCATGCTCTTGTAGGTCGCGAAATCGGGCGTGCCCTGCGGCATGGTGGCGCTGATGGGACGGAACAGGCCGCTATTGCCCAGATCGGCGGAAACGAC
>NZ_BAIO01000380.1 GCF_000613305.1 Komagataeibacter kakiaceti JCM 25156 | reverse complement strand
GCCGCGCCCGGAGGCGGTATGAAGGCGCATCTCCACACGGACTGGCGCGACATTCCCGACAGCGCCCGTGGCGCGGTCGCGGCGCTGGGCAATTTCGACGGGGTGCATGTGGGCCACGCCCATCTGGTGCAGGCGGCGCATGCCGCGCGCCCCGACCGGGAACTGGCGGTGGTGACGTTCGAGCCGCACCCGCGCGAACTGTTCCGCCCGCAGGATCCGGCCTTTCGCCTGACTCTGCCGCAGGAACGCTTCGCGGCGCTGTCCGCGCTGGGGGTGAAGCATGTCTTCCAGATCCCCTTCGATCGCGAATTCAGCGCCATGAGCGCGGAAAACTTCGTGACCCGCGTGCTGCATGAAAGCCTTGGCCTGCACCATGTGGCCTGTGGCATGGACTTCGCCTTCGGCCACCGCAGGCGGGGCAATGTCGATTTCCTGGCCGAACGGACCGAGGAACTGGGCATCGGCCTGACCGTGGTGCCCGCGCTGGCCGATGCGCTGGGGCCGTATTCCTCCAGCCGGATCCGCAGGCTGCTGCAGGATGGCTACCCCGAACGCGCGGCGGAGGAGCTGGGCCGCCCGTGGTCGATTCGCGGCGTGGTGCAGCATGGCGACAAGCGCGGCCGCCTGCTGGGCTTTCCCACCGCCAACATAGCCCTTGGCCGCCATCTGGAACCCGCGCGCGGGGTGTACGCGGTCAGCGTACGCATGGCCGATGGCACGGTCTGCCCCGGTGTGGCCAATATCGGGCGCAGGCCCACCATCAACGATGGGCAGGAAAGCCGGCTGGAAGTGCATCTGCTTGGTTTCTCGGGCGATCTGTACGGCCAGACCCTGTCGGTCGCGCTGCATACCCTGCTGCGCGCCGAACGCCGCTTTGACGGGCTGGACGCGCTGAAGGAACAGATCGCGCGCGATTCCGAGCAGGCCACGGCCTATCTGGCCGCCCGCCAGTCCGGGACCATACCCACCAGAACTTGACCACGCGCCACCGTGGTCTCCATAAGGTTGCCTCGCGCGCGGGCCCTCGCGGCCCTGCATGCTTCCCCTTGCCAGAAGAACAGAACAGGCCATGTCCGAGTCAAAACCACAGGATGTCTATCGGGAGACGGTCTTCCTGCCGACCACCTCCTTTCCCATGCGGGGCAGCCTGCCCAGACGGGAACCTGAGATTCTGGCCGGATGGGAGAGCGAAAAGCTCGATGACCGCCTGTTCGCGCAGGCGCAGGGGCGCGACGTGTTCATGCTGCATGACGGGCCGCCCTACGCCAACGGGCACCTGCATATCGGTCATGCGCTGAACAAGATCCTCAAGGATGTGATCAACCGCGCCCACCGCATGTCGGGCTATGGCATCCATTACGTGCCGGGCTGGGACTGCCATGGCCTGCCGATCGAATGGAAGATCGAGGAAGAATACCGCAAGCGCGGGCAGGACAAGGACAGCGTGCCCGTGCTCCAGTTCCGGGCCGAATGCCGCGCCTATGCGCAGAAATGGCTGGATACGCAGGCCAGCGAGTTCCGCAGGCTGGGCGTGCAGGCGGAATGGGCGCGGCGTTACGCCACCATGGATTTCTCGTCCGAAGCAGCGATCGCGGGGGAAATCGGCAAATTCCTGCTCAACGGCCTGCTGTACCGTGGCCTGCGTCCGGTCATGTGGAGCCCGGTCGAGAAAACGGCCCTGGCCGAAGCCGAGATCGAATATCGCGATCATGAATCCACCGCCATCCACGTGGCCTTTCCTATTGTAACCGATCCCACCCCCGCCCGGGCGCTGGAAGACGTGGCGGCGGTGATCTGGACCACCACGCCGTGGACCATTCCCGCCAACCGCGCCATCGCCTATGGCCCCGAAATCACCTATGCCGTGCTGCGTGTCGATGGCGTGAGCGATGAAGCCACGCTGGAGCCGCAATCGCGCGTTCTGGTGGCGGAAGACCTGATCGGGCCGTTCTGCCAGTCGGCGGGCGTTACCGCGCACCATGTGCTCTACACCCTGCCCGGCAGCGCGCTGGAGGGGGCGGTGTGCGCCCATCCGCTGCGGGGGCAGGGCTATGATTTCGACGTGCCGCTGCTGCCCGGCGCGCATGTCACGACCGAGGCCGGGACCGGGCTGGTCCACACCGCCCCCGCCCATGGCGAGGACGACTTCAATCTCGGCCGCGCCTTCGGGCTGGAAATCACCGAACTGGTGCTGGACGATGGCCGGTATGCCGACTGGGTGCCGCTGTTTGGCGGCGGGCATGTGTTCAAGGCGGCGGAGCCGGTCTGTCAGGCCCTGCTTGAAGCCATGCAGCGCGCCGTGGCGGCGGGCAC
>NZ_BAIO01000381.1 GCF_000613305.1 Komagataeibacter kakiaceti JCM 25156 | reverse complement strand
CGAATTCCACCTCCCGTATCCCGCCCTGTCCCAGCTTGACATTCTGGCCCAGCAGCCAGCGCGTCGCGGCTTCCGGGTCATGGACATGTTCGGGCGGCAGGCTGTCCAGATTGGCGTGACCGGCGTTACGGTGGCGGTCTATCCGTGCTTTCATGTCATGGAGATCGTCAATCACCGCGAAATCAAGATGGCGCCGCCATATGAACGGATGAATGCTTTTGAGAAAACGGCGGCCCGCCGTGATGTCCCCCGCCACGGGGCGCGCCTTGGTCATGGCGGCGCGTTCCCATGTGCGGCCCATGCTTTCATAATACTGGATGGCGGCGGGAAAGGACACGGCGGCGGGGGTGGCGGCCGGGTCCGGCCGCAGCCGCAGGTCCATGCGGAAAACGTAGCCATTCGCATCCCGCGCTTCCATCAGGGTGACAAGATCGCTAGTCATGCGCACAAAGATATGTCGCAATTCCGTATTCGCGGGGTGGCGGTCCGGGTCATACAGGATGATCAGGTCAATATCCGAGGAGTAGTTCAGTTCCCGCGCGCCCAGCTTCCCCATTGCCAGAACCACGAAGCCGCTGCCACGGCACGGGGTCTCGGGGATTACGCAGGCGCAGCCGCCCGGTCTCATGCGCGTGCGCCAGCAGATGCCTGACCGCGGCCTCCAGGGCGTTTTCGGCCAGCAGGCTCAGCGCCAGCGTGACCTGATCCAGCGTCCAGACACCGCCGATATCCGCCAGGGCGATGGTCAGGGCCGCCTGTCGCTTGGCTATGCGCAATGCAGCCATGATTTCAGCGCGCGGCGTATCGGGGGCCAGCGCCTCAAGCTCCGCCAGGATGGCCCGCAGGTGCGTATCCGCCCCATTGACCAGAAGCGCCGCGAAAGCCTGCGTGTCACGCAGCGCAAGGTCGGACAGATAGGGGCTGTTTCCGCCCAGCGCGTCGATCAGGCCCACGATCTCTGGCATGGCCGTGATGTCGGGCAGTCCGTCGCGCGCGCAGGCGTCATGCAGGTTCTCGCGCAGGATGCGGGCCGCCCGGGCATCGGCCGGGTGGGGCCATGTGCCGCCGCGCCACGACGGATGCAGCGTGAAAACGGGTGTCGTGGGCATGTCCATGGGCAAGGGTCCGGCAGAAATCTGGGAAGTCACGCATATCCGTGCGATGGTGTAGCGTGGACGGTATGACGGAAACAGGTCAACCCACCCGGGGGGGGCATCCGGCCCGCACGCAACCCGCGTGCGCCGCGCGGTCATGGCGGCGGGACGGGTGGTGGTCTGGCTGGTGCTGCTGTGTATCACACTGCCCGCCATCGCGCTGCTGGTTCTGACGCTGCGCCTTTCCGCCGGGCCGCTGGACGTGACCCCGCTCGTGCGGCTGCTCATGCCCATTCCGGTCGCGCATGGGCTGGGGCATGACGATATTCTGGGCGGGCTGTCGGCGGGGCATGTGCGGGTGGGATGGAACGCCCTGCATGAAGGGCTGCGCGCGCCACTGGTCATATGGGTGGAGGATGTGCGCATCCAGCGTAACAACGGCGCGCTGGTCGATACGCTGCGGCGCGGGCGCATCACGCTGGACAGCCCGGCGCTGGTGCATGGCAATGTCCGTATCATCGAACTTTCCGCCATGCATGGCCGGCTCCGGCTGGCGCGGGGGCTGGATGGCAAATTCGGGCTCGATCTCGGGCCGGGCACGCCCTTTCCCTCGCCGGGGTCGCAGGAATCCTCTCCCGTGGACCTGACCGAGATCCGGCAGGCCGTCATATCGGACACCCATGTCACCCTGACCGACCGTGAGAGCGGACGGGTCTGGCGGCTGGGGGAAGCGGATGCCCGCCTGAAGATCGTGACCGATGCCGGGCAGAAAGGCGTAACGGGCGACATCCGCCTCGGGCTTGAAGGCAATGGGGAGCGCCTGGTCCTGCACGGTTCGGGCGAACGTGTCAGCCCCCAGCATGTGGACTGGACGCTGCTGCTGGACCCGATCAGCCCCGCCGCCTTCGCGCCGGGGCAGAAGGAGGTCGCGCCGCTTGGCCTGCCGGTGGGCGGCAGGCTGCATGTGGCGTTCCGCAATGGCGGGACTGACTGGCCCTTCCTCATGCCGCGTGAGTTCACGCTGCATCTCAATGCCGGTAACGGGCAGGTCACCACGCGCAAGGCCGGGCAGTTCCTTGTGGGGGAAGGGGAGGCCGACCTGTCGGGCACGCTGGGGGCCGGCCCGGCGAAGGCGCCCTTTGATGGTCCGCTGCACGTCGCCCTGCACAATCTCGTCCTGCGCCTGCGCGCGCCGGGGCACCCCACCGA
>NZ_BAIO01000382.1 GCF_000613305.1 Komagataeibacter kakiaceti JCM 25156 | reverse complement strand
CCGAACCACAGGCCAGCGTCAGCCCGCTGCCCCGTTCCCACACCCGCAGCCGCATCGCATCCGGCGCGGTGATGTGGGCGAAGCCGATATTCGCGCGTTCGGGAAACAGGGGGTCATGTTCCAGTTCCGGCCCGGCTTTCTCCGGCGCCATGGCGTCGGGCGCGGGCAGGAAGAAGGTGGCGTGCGGATTACCCATGGAGACCGCCGCCGGATCGCCCGCCATGGGCAGGTGCAGGGTGTCGCACGCATGGGCCAGCGGCACCTCCGCCCAGCCCTGCTGGGGCAGGCCCATATCCACCGTGACCAGACCGGGCCGCACGATGGTCGCGTGCAGCACCCCCGCGCGGGTCTGCAACCCGATACTGTCCCGCCCCGTCTCACGCGCCAGCAGGTCGGCCACGCAGCGCGAGGCATTGCCGCACGCGCCGGATTCCGTGCCGTCCGCGTTGAAGAAGCGTACGAACACATCCGCGCCCTCCATACAGGCGGGGCGCAGGATGACGAACTGGTCACAGCCAATGCCCCTGTGCCGGTCACACAGCGCCGCGATCCGCGCGGGGGTCAGATCATGACGGCGGGCGCGTTCATCCACCACCACGAAATCGTTGCCCAGCCCGTGCATCTTGAGAAAACCGGTCATCATCCACCCTGTATAGAGCTACCCGCCACCCTGCCGAGCGGGATGGCACCACGCGCGCTCCGTTGCAAGCCCGATCAGACAAAACGCCCCGGCGCGCCGCGCTGCAACACCTCGATCCGGTAGCCATCGGGGTCGGTGATGAAGAAGAACCTTCCGACAAACCGCGCCCCGCAGGCCATGTCCTTTACCGCCTGCGGCGACAGGCCCGCGGCCGCGAGGCGGGCATGTTCCGCGTCCACATCCGCGACCGACACGGCGAGATGGCCATACCCGTCCCCCAGGTCATAGGGCCGGGCGCGGTCGTGGTTGACAGTCAGTTCCAGTTCGAACGTCTGTTCGGCATTGGACAGGTAGATAAGGGTGAAAGTATCAAAAACAAGCCGGTCGGCTACCTTCAGGCCGAAAGCCGTGTCATAAAACGCAATGCTCGCGGCCTCATCGCGCACACGGATCATGGAATGGATCATACGGGCCATCGTGCTGTTCTCCTGTTCCACGCGGCATGGCGCATGATACGACCGCCGCATATGGCATTGTTACTTCCGTACTGTCTGGCATATTCATGAACGACCTGCACGGGTTCCACCCGCATTCCTTTACCGCCGCCTCGGCCCAGTCCGATACGATCTTCTATTCCCGCCGCCCCACCGGCCCCCTGCTGGACGCGGGCGCGCAGCGGGCGGTGACCGCGCTGTACCGCACGCTCCTGCCCGAGGATGGCAATATCCTCGATCTCATGGCCGGAGCCGACAGCCACCTGCCACCGGACATGGCGTTTGACAGCGTGATCGGCATTGGCGTGAACGCGCAGGCGCTTGACGCCAACCCGCGCCTGACCGACCGCGTGGTCGCGGACATAAACGAAACCCCGGACCTGCCGCTGGCCGATGAAAGCATGGACGCCGCCTGCCTGTGCGACGTGGTGCCCTATCTGCGCCAGCCGGTGCGCGTGTTCCGGGAAGTCGCGCGGGTGCTGCAACCCGGCGGGCTGATCGTCATTACCTTTGGCGCGCGCTTCATCCCGCAGAAGGCCACGGCCCTGTGGCAGGCGCTTGATGAGGCGACCGCCGCCGCATGCTGACCGTCCTGCTCCAGCGCGCGGGGTTCGGGCCGGTTGACAATGGCAATGTCACCCCCGCGCCGGAGGACATGTTCTGGCACGACGCCGTGCACGCCATGACCGCGCGGCGTCCTGACAATTTGTAACATGGCCCGGTAACTCAGGCACGAACGGCGCGGGCGGGTGGCAAAAAACGCACGGCCCGCCAGTTCCGGCGCATGTTAAAAGAAATTATCATTTACGTGCGTCGCCGGAAATGTTTTGAAAAATATTATCTGAAACCTGATCGGGGCCTCCTGACGCGAAATGCGGATTCCGTCCTTTTCCAGAAACCGGTATGCCCGCGTTACCGGCATGCTGATGCTGTGCTCGGTTCTGGCCCCTGTCCCGCTCGCGTGGGGTGATGACGACCCTGAATCACTGGATATCATGGAACGCCAGATGGAACATCTGCAACAGCAGCAGATGTCCCTCCAGAACGAACTGGCCGCCATGCGCCAGCAGATCGCGCAGCACCGCGTGCACGCCACCGGCCAGACGGGCGGTAGCGGCGGCCACGCCCTGCAGGTGACCGGATCGGGCGGGCATGTCCATGGCGG
>NZ_BAIO01000383.1 GCF_000613305.1 Komagataeibacter kakiaceti JCM 25156 | reverse complement strand
CGGCCAATCGCGGCTCGGCATAGTCCGGGTGGCGTTCGATCCCGATAAAGCGCCGCCGCAGCTGCGCGCCATGGCGGTGGTGGTGCCGGTGCCGGTAAAGGGATCCAGCACCACGTCATCCACGTTGGTCGAGGCGACAAGCACGCGGTGCAGCAGGCTTTCGGGCTTCTGGGTGGGATGCAGCTTCAGCCCGTGCTCGTTGCGCAGGCGTTCGCCACCGGTGCATAGCGGCAGGTACCAGTCGGAGCGCATCTGCACATCGTCATTGAGCGCCTTCATCGCCTGGTAATTGAAGCGGTAGCGGCTATCCGGCCCGCGCGCGGCCCAGATCAGCGTCTCATGCGCGTTGGTGAACCGGCGGCCCCGGAAATTGGGCATCGGGTTGGACTTGCGCCAGATGACATCGTTCAGGATCCAGAACCCCAGATCCTGCAGGATCGCGCCGATACGGAAAATGTTATGGTAGGATCCGATCACCCATATCGTGCCATCCTTGCGCAGCACGCGCCGCGCCTCGGTCAGCCAGGCGCGGGTGAAGGCGTCATAGGCCCTGAGATCGGCGAACTTGTCCCAGTCATCATCCACGCCATCAACCACGCTGTCATCGGGGCGGCGCAGTTCGCCCCTGAGCTGGAGGTTATACGGCGGATCAGCGAACACGCAGTCGATCGAGGCGGCGGGGAGCGTGCGCATCATCTCCACGCAGTCCCCCCGCAGCACCTGGTCCAGAGGCAATTCCATCATAACCGCACCGCTCATGATCTGTTCAGCATGATGGCTGCTCCGCGCTTGGGGGTGAAAACCGGGGAACGGAAGCCTGCATGATGCGGCGCACCGTGCCGAAGGCGAGGCGATGATGCGGGCTGACCCCATCCGCCTCCAGCGCCGCGCGGTGAATGGCGGTGCCATAGCCCGCGTTGCGTTCCCAGCCATAGGTGGGCCAGCGCCGTGAAAGCCGCGTCATCAACCGGTCACGGACCACCTTGCCACGACGGACGCGGCCGAAATCGACAGGCTGATGGCGTCACCGCCCACGACGCATTGCGCCGGACACCCGAAGCGGGGTGCGGCGTTTCCATCGACCAGGACCAGTTCAGGATGGCGCGGCAGGCGCGCGACGGCGCGCTGCATGGCGATCCATGACGCGCGCAGGATGTTATGCCGCTCGATTTCCGTAACCGAGGCGGCGCCCACCCCGATCAGGATGCCGGGCGTATGATGCAGGATATCGTAAAGCTGCTGGCGTATGGCGGGCTTGAGCTTTTTTGAATCATCCAGCCGTTCGGCCAGTACGTCTGGCATGCCGGAGGAAAATATGACCGCCGCCGCGACGACGGGGCCAGCCAGCGGGCCGCGACCGACCTCGTCCACCCCGGCGACCAGCCCCCCATGCGCGTGCTCAAGCGTATAATCCGGCATCCATTCCTTCCCGCCCAGATTCGAATCGGGCGGTAAGTGCCCGATTCGCATCTGATTTCCGTTCTGAAAGGATGGAAACCATTTTTATGCGGGGTTGCGCAAGATGCTGAGGACTCTTCGAGTCCCTTAAAATGAAAAAAAACGACTCGGAGCCGTTTCAGCCCTTGCGACGGGGGATGAAAATAAGCCCCAGAATGGTCCCGAGCCCGGCCGCGATGCCCAGCGAGAACAGCGGGCGTTCACGTACGAACGTCACGGCGCGCTCGATCCGGCCCTCGCCTTCCTCATACAGGTCGGCGAATTCCTGGCGCGCCATACCGGCAAGCTGGTCCACCTTTCCCTCCGCCTGCAGTCCGACGTCGCCCGTCAGGCCGCCCGCGGCGTCCTTCAGCCGGCCCACGCCCTGATCCACGGCGCCCGTGGCCTTTGTTTCGATTGTCTTGAGGTTGTCGTCCGACATTGTTCGCCTCCATGATAGCGCAGGTTTGTAACGTAGCCCTATAACGCGGCGATGGCGCATACGGTTCCGTACCGCCTATCATGCACCATCATGCCCCCCCTGACGACCGCCTCCACCGCAATGCCCCGCCCCCCTGCGGGCATGCCCCTCCTGTCACCCCGGCGCAAAAGGCTCATGGCGCTGATCGTGGCCGGTCTCATGATGATGGAACAGATCGACGGCACGGCGCTGGTCACGGCGCTGCCCGCCATGGCACGCGACTTCCACGTCGATATTCCACAGACCAGCATCGCCCTGACGGTGTACATGCTCGGGCTGGCCGCGCTCATTCCGGCCTCGGGCCACATGGCGGAACGGTTTGGCAGCCGGACGACGCTGCGCTGCGCCATCATGCTGTTCCTGTCCGGGTCGCTGCT
>NZ_BAIO01000384.1 GCF_000613305.1 Komagataeibacter kakiaceti JCM 25156 | reverse complement strand
GCGCCGTCACGTCATCCTCACGGGCCAGCACCTGCCCCGCCCCGACGCTGTCGCCTTCGTTGAAATCGAGTTCGGTAATCCGGCCGGGATATTTCACCGCCACATCGATACGCGCCAGTTCCAGCCGCCCGTTGGCGCGCGCCAGCTTCGGGCAGGCGCCCTGATGCTGAACCACATACCACCCCGCGCCCACCGCCATGACCAGCACGGTCAGCCCGGCGCCAAGCATACCCTCCCGCCACTTCATACCGGCAGCATCTCCTTGTCCTGCATGTAAGGCGGTACCTGCCGGAAAGGGAACCGCCCCTTCATGCGCGTGCGTACCGGGCCCGCGCGCGAATCGCGTTACAACGTGTCATATCAGACCGTCGCGTGCAATTGACGGCGGGGCCGATTTCACGAAGCGCCATCGGCGGCGGTGCCGTCTTCCTTCATCACATCCTCGGCCTGGCGCAGCACCCGCGCCAGCATGTCCATCATCGCCTGTCCCCCGCCCGGGGGCAGCCCGCCGAGCACGCGGGCTTCCATCGCCGCGCAGATATGATGGAGGGCCGCGCATTTCTGCCGGCCACGGCGGGTCAGGACCAGGCATTTGGCCCGCCTGTCATCGTGGTCGGGGCGGCGTTCGACCAGCCCTTCCTCCTCCAGCAGGTCGAGCACGCGCACAAGCGCGGAACTGTCGGTGTTCATCGCATCGGCCAGCGCGCGCTGGCTCACACCCGTGGGCAGCATCATGAGATAGGCCAGCGGGCGCATCATGGCCAGGCTCATGCCCTCCGTCCGCAGGGCGCGATCCAGCAGCAGGCGCCACGTATTGGCCAGCCGCATGGTGAGGAACGTCATCCTCATGTCCTGAAAACCGGTGCCCTCGATATCGGGCAGTGGGGAACGCCCCGGCATGTGAATCTCCTGCGGGTGAACGGCCCGTGGCAGGGCCATCATGCGCCCGATAGCATGCCGGACGCGGCGGATCATGACCCATTTACGCGATACCTGCCCGGCGGCGGAAACGGGTTTGACCGATATAATTGACATGACATTAATTGTCATACAATAAATATCCGCTCCGTCGCCCTTTATCTTCCCGTGGCATGCGTTATCAGGTCTCCGCATGTCGCAGCCGGGAGTCTGCCGCCAGATGTTGTCCAGCCTTATGCGCATCTTTTCCAGTGATGCCCGATGGGCCGCCCATTGCACCACGGCGGCCTACAGCGCGCGCGCGCTCCTGTCCGTCGGCATCGCGCTGTTCCTGGCGTTCAGCTTCCAGCTCCAGTCCCCCATGAGCTCGGTCACCACCGTCATGATCGTGGCCAACCCCGTCGTGGGGGCGCTGGTGTCCAAAAGCGTATGGCGCGTGATCGGCACCATTATCGGCGCGTCCATCAGCGTGGGGCTCATGGCGGTGTTCGTGCAGTCGCCGGTGCTGTATTTCATGGGGCTGTCACTGACCGTGGGGCTGGCCTGCATGGCTGCGACCTTCCTGCGGCTGTTCCGGGCCTACGCCGCCGTGCTGACGGGCTATACCATCGTCATCATCTCCGCCCCCGCGTTTGACGATCCTGATGGCATCTTCCTCAGCGCCATGTCACGCCTGGCCGCCGTGGTGGTGGGCATCGTGACCACGGCGGCGGTGTTCATGGTCACATCCCCCCGCCGCTCGGACACCCTGTTCGATCAGATCCACGCCCTGTTCCGCGATACGGTCAGCTACATCCTGTCATTCCATCAGGGCTACAGCGCCGTGCCCGCGCCGAATACGGACGCGACCCCCACAAGCACGTTCCGCACGCTGCCCCCCACGTTCCATGACAGCCGGGCCGCCATGCTGGGCCGGATCGCGCGCCTGTCGGACGCGGTGGAATACGCCGCGACGGACAATTACGACATAAGCGTGCGCCAGCGCGAAATCCGCGCGGGGCTTGCGCGGCTGTCGGGCATCGTCGCCTCGTACCATCCCATACCGTCACCGCCTCCAACACCGAGGAAGACCGCATGGTGCATGGCGAGATCGTGTCCATGCTCCAGTACCTCATGGATCTGACCGCCGGTCATGCGCTGGAAACCGTATGGACCAGCGGCTGCGCGCGCATAGGCCAGACCCGCGCCATCATGATCGCCCATGCGCGTGACAGCCACTCCCCCCAGTCGCTCCTGTTCCTTGATGACATCCAGGACCTGCTGGGCCAGATCGAAACGGCGCTGCAGGATCTCGCCCGTCGCGGCAGCGCGGGGCGGCGGCTGCGGCTCCAGCCCTATCTGGAATGGCCCACGGCGCTGCGCAACGGCGCG
>NZ_BAIO01000385.1 GCF_000613305.1 Komagataeibacter kakiaceti JCM 25156 | reverse complement strand
CTGCGTGGCCGGGGCCGCCGCCGGGGTGGCGGCGCTGGCGTGCTCCAGCCTGTATACGCGAAGATCCGGGACATGATTGAACCGAAGATGCTCATATTCTCGTTCTCCATAATGGATCCGGCCCGGCGGATGCCGGGCCGGTTACGCGTATCGGGAACCCGTGGTGGTGACTCAGGCCTTAGTAACGGTACAGGTCGTTCTTGAACGGCCCGTTCACCGGCACGTCGATATAGTCGGCCTGCTTCTGCGTCATCTTGGACAGGTGGGCGCCCACCTTGGCAGATGCAGTGCCGCCACCTTTTCATCAAGATGCTTCGGCAGGGTATAGACCTTGTTTTCGTACTTGTTTTCCGGCGCGTTCCACAGTTCGATCTGCGCCAGCGTCTGGTTGGTGAAGGATGCGGACATGACGAAGGACGGATGGCCCGTCGCGTTGCCCAGGTTCACCAGGCGGCCTTCGGACAGCACGATCAGGCGCTTGCCATCGGGGAAGACGACCTCATCCACCTGCGGCTTGATGTTGTCCCACTTGAAGTTGCGCAGCGCGCCGATCTGGATTTCGGAATCGAAGTGACCGATGTTGCACACGATGGCGCGGTGCTTCATCTCGCGCATGTGGTCGAGCGTGATGATGTCCACGTTGCCCGTGGCGGTCACGAAGATGTCACCGCGCGGGGCGGCCTGTTCCATCGTCACGACCTCGTAGCCTTCCATCGCGGCCTGAAGCGCGCAGATGGGGTCGACTTCCGTCACCAGCACGCGGCAGCCCGCGTTGCGCAGGGACGCGGCGGAGCCCTTGCCCACATCGCCGTAACCGGCCACGACGGCGACCTTGCCCGCCATCATCACGTCCGTGCCACGGCGGATGGCGTCCACCAGGCTTTCACGGCAGCCGTACAGGTTGTCGAACTTCGACTTGGTCACGCTGTCGTTCACGTTGATGGCCGGAACGCGGAGCAGGCCCTTCTTGGCCATTTCCCACAGGCGGTGGACACCCGTTGTCGTCTCTTCGGAGATGCCGCGCACCTCTTCGAGCAGATCGGGGTACTTGTCATGCATGAGGATGGTCAGATCGCCACCATCATCCAGGATCATGTTGGGCGTCCAGCCGTCCGGTCCCCTGACCGTCTGCTCGATGCACCAGTTGAACTCGTCCTCGGTCAGGCCCTTCCAGGCGAAGACCGGCACGCCCGTCGCGGCGATGGCGGCGGCGGCCTGGTCCTGCGTCGAGAAGATGTTGCACGAAGACCAGCGGACCGTGGCCCCCAGCGCCGTCAGCGTCTCGATCAGGACCGCGGTCTGGATCGTCATGTGCAGGCAGCCCGCGATGCGCGCGCCCTTCAGCGGCTGGGACGCGCCGTATTCCGCGCGCAGGGCCATGAGGCCCGGCATTTCGCCTTCCGCGATGGAGATTTCCTTGCGTCCCCATTCGGCCAGTGAGAGATCCTTGACTTTGTAGTCAGTGCTGGTGGTCATGTCTTGTCCCATGTTCATCAATCCGGCACAGGATATAGCCGGTTGGGCGCAAGTGATCCAGAGCGGGCGGACAGCGATCTTCACGCCATTGTGTCGGCCACCTCTTCGGCCTGTTTCATGATGCGGAGGAAATTTTCCCCCCACAGCGCCGCGATCTGGGCGCGATCATACCCGCGCCGCAGCAGTTCCGCCGTCAGGTTGCCCGATTCGGCGGCATTGGCCCAGCCGCGTATGCCGCCCCCGCCATCGAAATCGGACGAGATGCCGACATGCGCGATCCCGATTCGTTGCACGGCGTAATCGATATGGTCCACGAAATCCGCCACCGTGACCGCGCGCGTCTCGCGCACGTCGCGCGGGCGCAGGAAGGCGTCCATGGCGGTGATGTGGATCACGCCGCCGCAGTCTTTCAGGCGTCAAGCTGCCCGTCATCGAGGTTGCGCGGGTGGTCGCACAGGCTCCGTACGCACGAATGGCTGGCGAAGACCGGCGCGCGGGACAGTTCGAGCGCCTGCATCATCGTACTGCGCGCCGTGTGGGAAACATCGACCAGCATGCCCACGCGGTTCATCTCCACCACCGCATCGCGGCCAAGTGCTGAAAGGCCGCCATGCACGCTGTCCGCATCCCCCAGGTGCCGCATGGGGCGCGCCGAGTCGGCCAGCCGGTTGTGGCCGTTATGCGTCAGTGTCATGTACCGCGCGCCAAGGCGGCGGAACGCGGGGATCAGGGACAGATCCTCCCCGATCGCGTACCCGTTCTCGACCGCCGGGATCAGGACGATGTCACCCGCCGCGTGGGCGGCGC
>NZ_BAIO01000386.1 GCF_000613305.1 Komagataeibacter kakiaceti JCM 25156 | reverse complement strand
CAGGACGCGACGCCAGCAAATCCATGACCTCCCGCGCCGCGGCCGTGGCCGGATCCTGACCCGGCCCGCGCAGGCTGGCGCGGATATGGCTGAAACCGGCGCGTTGCAGGCGGCGGCAGTTTTCATCCGTCAGCAGGCGCTCCACGGTTGCGGCCAGACGTTCGGGCGTGCAGTTTTCCTGTAGCAGTTCCGGCACGAGCCTGTGCCCGGACAGCAGGTTCACCATGGCGACATAGGGCACGCGGATCAGCCGCCGCGCCATGGCCGCCGTCAATGGATTGACCCGGTAGGTCACGGCCATGGGCACATCCGCAATGGCCAGTTCCAGCGTGGACGTGCCGGATTTGGTCAGCGCGGCGTCAGCGGCGGCGAACGCGTCGTGCTTGTCCTGCACATCCGTTACGATAAGCGGCTGGACCGGCCATTTCGCCACGCCCCTGCGCACGATGTCGGCAATGACAGGCGCCACGGGCACAACCGGCACGATACCGGGCATGCTGCGCTGCAGGCAGGCCAGCATCCGCCCGTAGACCGGCAGCAGGCGTGGCGCTTCGGAACGGCGGCTACCGGGCATGAGCACCAGCACGGGTGCTCCGTCCCCTATGCCATGGCGGGCGCGGAACGCCTGCCCCGACCCCTGATCCGCCCCGGACTGGATAACCGGATGGCCCACGAAGCGGGCCTCGATCCCGTGGCGGCCAAAAAATTCCGGCTCGAAGGGCAGCAGGCAGAGCATCCGCTCCCACAGCCCCGGAAATTCCCGCACCCTGTGTTCACGCCAGGCCCAGACCTGCGGCGCGACATAATGCAGGCGCGGGATGGAAAGCGGCGCGATCCGGCGCAGCAGGCGCAGGGTAAAGCCGGGACTGTCGATGGTAATGACCAGATCGGGCCGCAGCCGGGTAATGTTCCCGACCGCCTGATCCAGCCTGCGGGAAAGCATCCGTAATCTGGGCAGCACTTCCAGCAGGCCCATGACCGCGAGGTCACGCAGCGGGAACAGGCTATGCAACCCCTGCGCGCGCATATGTTCCCCCCCGATGCCCGCGAACCGCATGTCGGGCCGCATATGCCGCAATGCCGCCATAAGGCGACCACCCAGCACATCGCCGCTGGCCTCCCCCGCCATAATCCAGATGGTCGGGCCGGAGGGGGCGGGAGGAGTTTGGGAGAAGATCCTGTCATGTCCGATGGGCTTATCGTGTCATGGGGGCCAGCGCAAACGCCACCTGCCGGAAATGGCATGCAGGGTATGGGGGCGTTTCCGGTGAAGCCTTTTTCAAAAAAAGGCGACACCCGGAAACCTTTACTTTTTTATCAGCCCGTTACTCAGCGCGCCGTCACCAGTTCCCGCAGGCTGGCGCTGATGCTGTCGGGCAGCGGGACATAGCCCAGCGCCAGCGCCGCATCACCGCCATGCTGCATGCTCCAGTCAAAAAACGCACGTACGGCCCTGCCCTGCGGCGTCATGGCCCGATCCTCGGGGATCAGCACATAGGTCGCCGCCATGATGGGCCATGCGCCCGCACCGTCGCCATCCAGAACATCGGCCGAATGGGTGGTGTCCTGCGCCCATCGGGCGGTGGTTACGGCAAGGCGGAAGCTTTCCGGGTTCGCCGTGACCAGTTCCCCATGCCGGTTGCGCAGTTCCGCCATGGGCATGTGGTTGCCCGCCGCATAGGCGTATTCCAGATAGCCGATGCCGCCTTCCGTATTGCGCACGGCGGCGGCCACGCCATCGTTCCCGCGCGCGCCCTCGCCCGCTGGCCATTCAATGGATGTGCCCCGCCCTTCCTCCGCCGCCCAGCGCGGGGAAACACGCGAGAGATAGGATGTGAACACAAAGGTCGTGCCCGACCCGTCCGCACGCCGCACCGGGGCCACCGGCATGGCGGGCAGGGTCATGTCCGGGTTTTCCGCTACGATGCGGGGGTCGTTCCACTGGGTGATGTCACCGGCGTACAGCCGCGCCAGCAGTTCACCCGTCAGGCGCAGGTGGCTGGTCTCGACACCGGGCAGGTTCACGACCACCACGATCGCGCCCAGCACGGTGGGAAACTGGATCAACCCGTTCTGCGCAAGTTGCGCCGCGTTCATCGGCGCATCGGAGGCCCCGAAATCCACCGTGCGGGCCTTGACCTGATTCTGTCCCGCGCCGGAGCCGATGGTCTGGTAATTCAGGCGGATATCCGTGACATGGGATATCCCCTCCCCCAGGCCCCGTAAATTGGCGCGCCAAAGCTGGAGCCCGCCCCGGTAATTTCGGTCGCGCCAGCCGGAA
>NZ_BAIO01000387.1 GCF_000613305.1 Komagataeibacter kakiaceti JCM 25156 | reverse complement strand
GATGGAAATGAAGCGCGGCGACGCGGTGGGCGCCCTGGAACACGCCCCGCGCCGGCTTTCGGGCCGGATTACGGTTGGCGGGCAGGAACATTTCTACCTTGAAGGGCAGATCGCCTTCGCCCGACCGGGGGAGGAGGGGGAGGTGCATGTCATTTCCTCCACCCAGCACCCGACCGAGACCCAGCACATGATCGCGCACGTGCTGGACCGCCCGGCCAACCTCGTCACCACCGAGATCCGGCGCATGGGCGGCGGTTTTGGCGGCAAGGAGACGCAGGCCAATACCTGCGCCTGCCTTGCGGCGCTGGTGGCCGACCTGACCGGGCGGCCCGCCAAGATGCGCCTTGACCGTGACGACGACATGACCATGACCGGCAAGCGGCATGATTTCGTGATCGATTACGATGTCGCTTTACCGATGAAGGCCGGATCGTGGCGGTGGACATGGTGCTGGCCGCGCGCTGCGGCTGGTCGGCCGACCTGTCCGGCCCGGTTATCGACCGCGCCCTGTTCCATGCCGACAACGCCTATTTCTACCCCGATGTGCGCCTGCGCTCCGAACCGCTGCGCACCAATACGCAGTCCAATACCGCCTATCGTGGTTTTGGCGGGCCGCAGGGTGTTGTCGCGGCCGAGCGCGTGATCGATGAAATCGCCTTCGCCACCGGGCTTGACCCGCTGGAAGTGCGCCTGCGCAATGTGTACGGCACGCTTGACCGCAACGTCACGCCCTACAACATGGTGGTCGAGGACTCGATCAGCGCCGAACTGGTGCCCCAGCTTGCCCGGCGTTGCGATTACGCCCGGCGGCGCGACGCGATCCGCGCGTTCAACGCCAGCAGCCCGTACCTGCGCCGGGGCATCGCCCTGACACCGGTCAAATTCGGCATTTCGTTTACCGCCACCCATTACAATCAGGCCGGTGCGCTGGTGCATGTCTATACCGATGGCTCGGTGCAGGTGAACCACGGCGGCACCGAAATGGGGCAGGGCCTGCACACCAAGATGGTGCAGGTGGCCATGCGCGAATTCGGGCTGAGCACGGATCAGGTGCGCATTACCGCCACCACCACGGGCAAGGTGCCCAATACATCGGCCACCGCGGCCTCCTCCGGGGCAGATCTGAATGGCATGGCGGTGCTGGACGCGGTGCGCCGCATCAAGCGCAGGCTGGTCGCCTTCGCCGCCGCCCACTGGAACGTGGGGGAAGACGCGGTGCGCTTCCTGCCCGACGGGGTGCATCTGGGGGAGAAGGTCATTCCCTTTTCGCACCTGACCCGGCAGGCCTATTTCGCGCGTGTGTCCCTGTCGGCCAACGGGTTTTACAAGACCCCGAAAATCTCATGGAACGGTGAGACGGGGCAGGGGCGGCCGTTTTACTACTTCGCCTATGGCGCGTCGTGTTCGGAGGTGGTGATCGACCTGCTGACGGGCGAGACGAAGATCGACCGTGTCGATATTCTGCACGATGCGGGGCAGTCCCTTAACCCGGCGCTGGACATCGGCCAGGTCGAAGGGGGCTTCGTGCAGGGCGCGGGATGGCTGACATGCGAGGAACTGGTGTGGGACAGGGCGGGCCGCCTGCGCACGCATGCGCCCAGCACCTATAAAATTCCCGCCTGTTCGGACCGGCCGCGTATCTTCAACGTAAACCTGCTGGAAAACGCGCCCAACCGGGAGCAGACCATCTTCCGCTCCAAGGCCGTGGGGGAGCCGCCTTTCGTGCATGGGGTTTCGGTCTTCATGGCGATATCGGATGCGCTGGCCAGTCTTGATGGCTACCGCACCTGCCCCCGGCTCGATGCGCCCGCCACGCCGGAGATGATCCTGCGCACGGTCGAGCGCATACGCCACGGCAACGCGCCTTCCACCTGAGGCCATGAGCATGACATTGCGCGCGGATCTGGCGCGATGGCGGCACGAAGGCCAGCCCATCGCCCGGATCAGCGTGTCGGCCGCGCGCGGCTCCACCCCGCGGGAGGCGGGCACGTTCATGCTGGTCACGCCCACGGCGCTGTCCGGTACGATCGGTGGGGGGGAACTGGAATGGAACGGGATTCACCGCGCCCGTGAACTGCTGGCCAGCGGCGGTGGGCCGGTTGACCTGCGCATAAGCCTGGGCGGCAGTTCGGGGCAGTGCTGCGGGGGGGAGATCGTACTGACGTTCGACCTGCCCGACGCGGCGGAACTGGACCGGATCATGGCCGGGCTGGAACGCCAGCGGATGGCGCAGCCGCTGCTGCTGCTGTTCGGCGCGGGGCATGTGGGCCGGGCGCTGGCG
>NZ_BAIO01000388.1 GCF_000613305.1 Komagataeibacter kakiaceti JCM 25156 | reverse complement strand
CTTGCCACCGTCACCACCCGGCCCCCGCCATCCGCCGCGCAGACCAGCGGGCGCAGGCGGGCGGTCAGCGCGAAGGGGCCAAGGAAATTGGTGCCGAACTGAAGTTCGAACCCGTCGCGTGTTTCCATCCGGGTCGGGGTGCCCATGACGCCCGCGTTGTTGACCAGCACGTCAAGCCGGTCGGTTTCCTGCGCCAGTTCATGGGCGAAGGCGGCGATCGAACCCAGGCTGGCCAGATCCAGCAGCCGGAAGGACGCATCCGCCCC
This sequence comes from Komagataeibacter kakiaceti JCM 25156, assembly GCF_000613305.1. The sequence goes on along the minus strand of NZ_BAIO01000388.1, from coordinate 2,011 downwards.
AGGCTGTTCCTGCCGTAGCCGGGCAAGGGCGGCCTGCCCCTTTTCCGCGTTGCGGCCCGTCAGCATGACGCGCGCCCCGCGTGACGCAAGGCCAAGCGCTGTCTGGTAGCCCAGACCGCCGGTGGCCCCGGTGACAAGGGCAAGGCGGCCGTCCATGCGGGGGGCCTGTTGGAGTGTCCAGTGTCTGGTCATCTGTCCGCCTGTTCTCCGGATTGGATCAGTTCGCGTTCCGCCGCCGCCTCGGCCTCGGCGGTCAGGCGGGCTTCATGCCGGCGCAGGAAAAAGAAGGCGCATACCAGCATGATTCCGCCCCCCGCCGCGAGCGCCATGCCTACCGGGCCTGAAATGCGCAGGATCCGGTGGCCCAGATAATAGGCCGCATAGGCGTACCCCGCCCCCCATAGGACGCCCCCCAGGGCGTTGAACAGCAGGAAGCTGGGCCATGGCATGTGGTTCGCCCCCGCCAGCAGGGCCACGAACATGCGCAGGATAGCGAGGAAACGCCCGAAAAGGACAATCACGCCTCCGTAACGCAGGAACAGGAAACGCCCCGTCTGCAGGCGGCGTGGCGTCAGCCCGATCCGCGCGCCCTTGCGCTCCAGCAGCGGGTAGCCCAGCCAGCGGCCGATCAGGTAGCCGAAATTGTCTCCCATGATCGCGCCGATGGCGGCCGCCGTCGCGACCCATGTAATATCCAGCCGGTGCGTGGCGGCGCAATAGATCGCGGCGGAGATGATCAGGGTCTCGGCCGGCAGGGGCGCGCCCATGCTCTCCAGCATGACGATGACCCCGATCACACCATATCCGTAATGCTGGAAAAGTTGTTCAAGATGCTGGAGCAGCGGACTACCTGTCAGAAAGAAAAAGGTTATGTAAATTACGGAGCCAGACCGTGAAGCACGGTTTGCGCAATCCCGATCCCATTGTCACGCACAAATGGCAGGAGTACGAATATGATCCAGTCCCCCACAGGCGCTAAGGCGGCTCCGGATGTGCGCCCCTATGGCACATGGCCTTCGCCTGTCAGCGCGGGCCTTGTCGCGGGGCGGACGGTGGCGCTGTCGGATGTGCGGGTGGACGGCAGGGATATCTACTGGATCGAAGGTCGCCCGGCGGAAGGTGGCCGCCGGGTTCTGGTCCGCGCGCGGGGGGATGTGGTGGCCGATGTGACCCCTGCCCCGTTCGATGTCGGCACCCGCGTGCATGAATATGGTGGCGGGGCCTATGCGGTGCGCGATGGGCGCATCGCCTTCAGCAACCGCCGCGATGGCAGCGTGTGGCTGCTGGAAAATGGAAATCCGCGCTGTCTCAGTGCCCGGGCGGGGCTGCGTTATGCTGACCTGACCTTCAGCCCCGATGGCCGCTTCCTGTTCTGCGTGCGTGAGGATCATCGCGCGGTGGATGAGGAACCCGCCGCCGCCATCGTGGCGCTGGATTGCACCGTGGCGGGGGATCCGGCCTTCAATGACGGCGTGCCGCTGGTGATGGGGCCGGATTTCCTGTCTTCGCCTCGTCCCTCGCCCGATGGACGGTACCTGGCGTGGATCGAGTGGGATCACCCCGCCATGCCGTGGGATGCGACCCGGCTGCGTATTGCCAGCCTGCTGTGCGAAGGTGATGACCCGCCCCGTCTGGCCGCCCCCTGGACTGCCGCGGGCGGAAAGGGGCTGGCGGAATCCGTGATCGAGCCATGCTGGGACACGACCGGCCACCTGCTGGCGCTGTCGGACCGGAGTGGCTGGTGGAACCTGTACGCTTTCGACACCACCTTCGGCGCGCCGAAGACGCTGGCGCCGATGCAGGCCGAAATCGGCCAGCCGCACTGGGTGTTCGGCCTGCGCAGTTACGTGCCGCTGGCCAATGGCGATATTCTGGCCATGGTGATCGCGGCGGGAGAGGCCCGGCTGGTTTCCATCCATGATGGCACGGTGACGCCGCTGGACCTTGGCGCCCCCTCCGGCTGTCCGGTTCCGGTGGCGGGGGGCGGGTTCGCATGGATCGACGCGCCATC
>NZ_BAIO01000389.1 GCF_000613305.1 Komagataeibacter kakiaceti JCM 25156 | reverse complement strand
GCCTCGACATAGGCAAGGATCCGCTCGCCCCGGCGCGATGCGTGGTGCATGCGCCCGGCATCCAGCCCGAATTCCTGCAAGGCGGTGGCGAGCGTGGCCGTGCCCGCCCAGTCGCTCATCGCCGGATCCGGGGTTTCCAGCACACCGGCCACGGCATGCGAGGTCAGCATGCCGGAGGGAAAGCGCGATCCCTCCTCATCCCCGAAGCCGATGACTTCCAGCGCAAAGGAAAGCGCTTTCCCGCCCGCGCGAAATGGGCCACCGCCTCAATCCCGAGGATGACACCCAGCATGCCATCAAAAAAACCGCCATCGCGCACGCTGTCGATATGCGAGCCGAGCAGCAGGACCGGGGCGTTGGGGGCTGTTCCCTCGTAACGGCCGATCAGGTTGCCCGCCGCGTCCATGCGCGTGGTCATGCCCGCTTCCGCCATCCACGCGGCCAGCTGGTCGCATGTCGCGCGGTAGGACGGGCCGAGATAGGGACGGAACAGGCCGCCTTCCATCTCGGAATACGGCGCTTCCCCCAGCAGGGCGCAGCGCGCCACCGCCCTGTGGCCCGATGGGCGGTCCATGCTGTCCGTCTCCCCTACCATGCGGCCACGCATCCATCGCTGCGCGGGTCGCTCGCCCCTTCCAGCAGGCCGGAATCATGGCGGACCAGCGCCCCCGCATGCCCCATCTTGGAGGAAAATGGCTCCACGCGTTCCATCTGGTGCCCCGCCGCGCGCATGCGCTCTATCACCGCCGGGTCAAAGCGGTCTTCATATTTCAGGCTCACGCTCGTCTCACCCCATGTACGGCCCAGCAGCCAGCGGGGCGCCGTGACGGCCTGCTGCAACGGCACGCCATAACGGGCATAACGGCTGAAAATGGCGGCCTGCGTCTGCGGCTGGCCCTCGCCCCCCATGGTGCCGTAAACCATGTCCGCCCATCATTGAAGCGGGCGCCGGCGGGGTTGAGCGTATGGAACGGCTTGCGGCCGGGACGCAGCCCGTTCCAGCCCTGCGGGTCAAGGCCGAAGCTGGTGCCCCGGTTCTGCCACACCACGCCGGTGCGCGGCAGCACGATGCCGGAACCATATTCGAAATACAGGCTCTGGATCATGCTGACGGCCAGCCCGTCGGAATCGATCACGCCCAGCCAGACCGTATCGCCCGCCTGCGATGGCCACGGCCATGGGGCGGCTTTTCGGGGGTCGATGGCGCTGGCCATGCGGTCGAGCGCCCTGCCGTCAACCAGAATGTCCTGCGCCTGTACCGTCATGTAGGCGGGATCGCCCACATGGGTGTCACGATAGCGGAAAGCCTGCTTGGTCGCCTCGACCAGACCGTGCAGGTAATCGAAATCATCTGCATGGTCGGCCTTGAGCCGGTCGAACAGCGCCAGGATCAGCAGCGAGGCCACGCCCTGCGTGGGCGGGGCCATGTTGTACAGGTCGGCCCCGTGAATCCGGGCATGCAGCGCGGGCTGGTGGGTGGCCTTGTGAGCCTGAAGATCCGCCAGCGTGAGCGGGCTGCCAAGGTCGTGCAGGTCGGCGGCCAGCTCGCGCGCCACCGCGCCATGATAAAAGCTGGACAGCCCTTCATCCGCCAGTTGCCGCAGCGTGGCGGCCAGACGGGGGTTGTGCAGGATGTCACCCACGCGCGGCAGGCGGCCGCCGGGCATGAACAGATCCCTGAACCCCGGCACATCGCTGAGTTCATCCGCCTTTTCACGGGTGATTTCGGCCGCGCTGGCGGTTACGGGCACGCCCTGTTCGGCATAGTACAGCGCATCACGCAGCACGCGGCCCAGCGGCAGGCCGGGGGCCAGCGCATGGCTCCACGACAGCGCCATATCCCAGCCCGAGACGGTGCCCGCCACCGTATTGGCCGCCAGCGGTCCACGCCACGGAATCGCATCCAGCCCGGCGGCGTGGTAAAACCGGCATCGGCCTTCTGTGCCGCGGCCCCGCAGGCATCTATGGTCTCGACGCGCCCGTCGGGCCACATGGTCAGCCAGAACGCATCCCCCCCGATCCCGGTCATGTGCGGATAGACCACCGCCAGCGCCGCCGCCGTGGCCACGGCGGCTTCCAGCGCGGTTCCGCCCGCCTTGAGCACGTCCAGCCCGGCCTGACTGGCCAGGTGGTGGGGGGATGTGACCATCCCCCGGCATGAGCGCGGCGTATTCAGCATGGGCTGTCCTTCGTGGCGTATCCCGCCGCCAGTGGGGTGCAGCGCGCCAGACCGGCGCGCTGGAGTTCACGCGCCACCGCGAACAGC
>NZ_BAIO01000390.1 GCF_000613305.1 Komagataeibacter kakiaceti JCM 25156 | reverse complement strand
TCCATCAGGACCGCAACGCTGACGTCGCGCGCCGCCGCCGCGTCGATCCGCCCCATTTCCGCCGGGTCGGGCAGCATGAAGCGTGCGTGGATGGCGGCCTGTTCTGGTTCGGCTGTGGACATTTCCCTCCCCTTTCCAACAACTTTGGACTGCGAAAACCGCCTTGCGCATGATAGAGGAAACAGCAAAACGGGCATGGTGCGCGCCTGCGTCCCCTGTCCTTCACCTGTTCATACCCTACCCCGGCAAGGAGGCTTCGTGTCCCACCCCATAATCTGGAGCCTTGTGCTCGCACTCCACATTACCGGCATGACGGCATGGGTCGGCGGCATGATCTATGCGGCTTCGTACTCAGGCCCAGCCTCGGCCTGCTTGATGCGACGCAGCGCGCCTCGATCCATCTGCAGACGCTGAACCGCTTTTTCCGTATCGTATGGCATACCATGCCTACGGTACTCATCACCGGCTGGCTCCTGATTTTTCATTATGGCGGGTTTGCGGTCGTGCCATGGCAGATCAACGTCATGCAGCTTTTCGGGCTGATCATGGCGGGCATTTTCGCGCGCATCTATTTCGGCCCCTACCAGAAGGCCCGCCGCGCCATCCGCCCGCAGCCCGGCGTGTTCGATTCGATCCGGTCGCTGATCGTGCTCAATACCGGGCTGGGCGTCCTGACCATCATCGCGGCCTGTCTGGCGCATCCGTTCTGAATCCTGTGCCCCGGCCCGGAATTACGGGGCTGGACACGCACGCCCCCTTGATTTCCATTGCAAAGATGGATAGGCACAGGGAATGTGGCGCATGAGGGGTCTGTCCCCGTCATGTCACATTCCCCTTCCCTGCATTGCTGCAGGTACATCAGGGACGGCAGCCTGATACAGCGCGACACGGTGGCAATCGGACGGGGCCATATCCATCTGCTGATATGTTCGAGAGTAATTTGAGCGCCAAAAAAACTTCCTCCGCCCCCGCACGTTCCGCAAAAACGGCGGCCGCCGCAGTTCCCGCCGCCAGCATCGACGGGGCCGCCTCCAGTGACACGCCAGAAGAAACAGCCACACCGGAGCAGGCCCAGCCCCTGTTTTCCGAACTCGGCCTGTCCGAACCCATCCAGCAGGCCATAGATGAGATGGGATACCGTCATCCCACGCCCATCCAGGCCCAGGCCATCCCCTATGTGCTGATGGGGCGCGACGTTCTGGGCGTGGCCCAGACGGGCACCGGCAAGACCGCATCCTTCACCCTGCCCATGCTCGAGATCCTGTCCGGCTCACGCGCCCGCGCGCGGATGCCGCGCTCACTGATCCTGGAGCCGACGCGCGAACTCGCCCTGCAGGTGGCGGAGAATTTCGTCAATTACGGCAAGTACCTCAAGCTGACGCACGCGCTGCTGATCGGTGGCGAAAGCATGGCCGAGCAGAAGGAAGTGCTCAACCGGGGCGTTGACGTGCTGATCGCGACCCCCGGCCGCCTGATCGACCTGTTCGAACGCGGCGGGCTGCTGCTGACACAGACACGCCTGCTGGTGATCGACGAGGCGGACCGCATGCTTGATATGGGATTCATTCCCGATATCGAGAAGATCGTGAGCATGCTCTCCCCGCTGCGCCAGACCATGTTCTTCTCGGCCACCATGGCGCCGGAAATCCGGCGGCTGGCCGACATGTTCCTGAGCAACCCGAAGGAAATCACGGTCAGCCGTCCCTCCTCCGTCGCCACCACCATCGAGACCGGCCTTGCGATCGTGGACGCCCATGACAAGCGCCGCGCCCTGCGCAAGCTGCTGCGTGGGGCGGACATGCAGAACGCCATCGTGTTCTGCAACCGCAAGCGCGATGTGGATGTTCTGTGCAAGTCACTGATCAAGCATGGTTTCTCCGCTGGTGCCCTGCATGGGGATCTGCCGCAGTCCACCCGCTTCGCAACGCTTGATGCCTTCAAGACCGGAAGCCTGCAGATCCTGGTCTGCTCGGACATCGCGGCGCGCGGGATCGACATTGGCGGCCTGTCGCATGTCTTCAATTTCGACCTGCCGTTCCATGCCGAGGATTATGTTCACCGCATCGGCCGCACCGGCCGTGCGGGCCGCACCGGTCATGCCTACAGCCTGGCCACCCCCGATGAGGAAGGTCTGGCGCAGGCGATCGAGAAGCTGACAGGCAAGCCCATCCCCCGAATCGAGGTCAATGGCGTGGATAATCAGGACTGGTCCGCTGAACCGCGCGCCGCTGGCGGTCGCCGCAAATCCCGCCACGACAGCGCGGCACAG
>NZ_BAIO01000391.1 GCF_000613305.1 Komagataeibacter kakiaceti JCM 25156 | reverse complement strand
GGTGGGATCATCCGTGGTTTCGGGGCGCGCGGCGCGCACAAGGCGCACGATCGCATCCACCACCTGTTCGCCCACCGGCAGGGCGCGCACGAGAGCCTGCGCCTGCATCACGTCGGCGGCGGTCAGCACGGGTTGCGCGGTGGCCGTGGTGGTGCCGGTGGTGGCCAGCAGCATGCTGCGTTCGGCATCGGCATCGGGAAAATCCAGTGTGACCTGCATGAGAAAGCGGTCAAGCTGGGCTTCGGGCAGGGGGTAGGTGCCTTCCTGCTCGATCGGGTTCTGGGTGGCCAGCACATGGAAGGGGCGCGGCAGGAGATGGTTGGTGCCCGCAATGGCGACCTCGCGCTCCTGCATGGCCTGAAGCAGGGCGGACTGGGTGCGCGGGCTGGCGCGGTTGATTTCATCGGCCATCAGCAACTGGCAGAAGACCGGCCCCGCCACGAAGCGGAAGCTGCGGCGGCCGCTTTCATCCTCATCCAGGATTTCGCTGCCCAGAATGTCCGATGGCATGAGATCGGGCGTGAACTGCACACGCCGCGCATCCATGCCCATGACGCGGCCCAGCGTCGTGACCAGCAGCGTCTTGCCCAGCCCCGGCGCGCCGACCAGCAGCGCATGCCCGCCTGCCAGGATGCTGGTCAGCACCAGATCCACCACCCGGCCCTGCCCCAGAATGACACGACCGATTTCCGTGCGCACGCGGGCCAGTTGCCGGCTCATGCCCTCGGCCTGCGCCGCGATCTGTTCGCCCGTCGGGGCGGGGGAGGATGTCATGCCCGCCTGCGGCGCTGCATGGAGGGGAGAGTTATCATCCATGGTCATCATTCCAACAGTCTGACACGTCCGGGGGTTTCATCAAGCCGGTGTTGATCCCTATATCAAGTCAAGCAGCTTCCATAGTGTCGGGTTAACGCAATTGATGGATGATTTCGAGGCAGGCGAGACCCTGCCGCCACCAGCCCTGAAGCCAGCGGCCCCATGCGGCGCGCTGCCCTTCCTCATCAGGCGGGACGGAACATGGCTGTATCGCGGCAGTCCCATCCGCCGCAAACCGATGGTCTGCCTGTTCGCGTCCACCCTGCGGCGCGATGCGCAGGGCGGCTATCGGCTCCAGACGCCGGTGGAACAGGGCACGATCGAGGTGGAGGACGCCCCCTTCGTCGCCACCGAACTGGAATGGCATGGATGCGGGCGGGCGCAGGTGCTGTCCTTTCGCACCAATGTCGATGAGGTGATCTGCGCGGGGCCGGACCACCCGATTCGCTGCGCATGGGACGTGCCATGCGATGGCTGCGGCACGGGGCCGGTGCCTTACCTGCATGTCCGTGATGGGGATGGCCCGTGGCCGATCGAGGCGCGGATCGCGCGCGCGGTCTATTACGAACTGGCGGCGCTGGCGGTGGCGGGGCACCATCAGGGCGTGCCCTGCCTGGGGGTCTGGAGCCTGAACGTGTTCTTCCCGCTGTCCACCATGCCGGATGACGGCTGTGCATGATCGTGACTGAGCCGCCGCTGGCGCGCCTGCGCCGTGACATGCCCGATGTGATGGCGCAGCTCGATATGCTGTGGACCATCCTGCCCGATGCCCGCCTGGTGGGGGGCGCGGTGCGCGACCTGCTGCTTGGCGGCAGGGTGACGGACATGGATCTCGCCAGCCCGCATGCGCCCGAAAGCGTGATGGAGCGGCTCCGCCATGCCGGGATACGGGTGGTGCCGACCGGGCTTTCGCACGGCACGGTCACGGCGGTGCTGGAGGGGCGTCCCTTCGAGATTACGACCCTGCGCCGTGATGAGGAGACCGATGGCCGCCACGCCACCGTGGCATGGACCCATGACTGGCGGGAGGATGCGGCCCGGCGGGATTTCACCATCAACGCCATGTCGTGCGACCGGACGGGCAGGGTGCATGATTATTTCAGCGGGCAGGCCGATCTGGCGGCGGGGCGGGTGCGCTTCGTGGGGGATGCACGGCTGCGCATTACGGAAGATGCGCTGCGCATCCTGCGGTTCTTCCGCTTTCAGGCCCGGTACGGCGCGGCGCGGCGGATGGGGAGGCGATCGCGGCCATTACCGCGCTGTCCGGCCTGATCGAACGCCTTTCGGTCGAGCGGATATGGCTGGAGCTGAAGCGTATCCTCATCGGCCCGCGCGTGGTCGAGACGCTGGAGCGGATGCGCGCGTGTGGCGTGCTGGCGCATGTCCTGCCCGAAGGCTGTGACATCGTCCGGCTGGCGCGCCTGCTGGCCTGCGATGCGCCAG
>NZ_BAIO01000392.1 GCF_000613305.1 Komagataeibacter kakiaceti JCM 25156 | reverse complement strand
GCCCCTCCTTTTCTCCGTCATGGGCTGAAGGCCCGGTTTCAGTCGGCGTTCACCTCGTTCCCATTGATGGTCAGGTGATCATCCTTCGCATCAACGGTAACGGTCTCACCATCATGAATGGTCCCTTCCAGCAGCAGGCCCGCCAGCGGGTTCTGCAATGCACGCTGGATCACGCGCTTGAGCGGGCGGGCGCCATACACGGGGTCGTAGCCTTCATTCGCCAGCCATTCCTCGCCGCCCTTGTCCAGACGCAGATGGATGTTGCGCTCATCCAGCAGCTTGCGCAGGCGACCGATCTGGATTTCCACGATCTTGCCCATGTCCGCCTTCTGCAGGCGGGAGAACAGGATGATCTCATCCAGACGGTTGAGGAACTCTGGCCGGAAGTGATTGCGCACGACCTGCATGACTTCCGGCCGCACGGTTTCGACCGATTCGCCATCGGGCAGGTGTGCCAGCACGTCGGAACCAAGGTTACTGGTCAGCACGATCAGGGTATTGCGGAAATCAACCGTGCGTCCCTGCCCATCCGTCAGGCGGCCATCATCAAGCACCTGCAGCAAGATGTTGAACACATCCTCATGCGCCTTCTCGACCTCATCGAACAGGATGACCTGATAGGGCCGCCTGCGGACCGCTTCGGTCAGCACGCCACCTTCCTCATACCCGACATAGCCGGGAGGGGCGCCGACCAGACGGGCCACGGCGTGCTTTTCCATGAACTCGCTCATATCGACGCGGAGCAGGGCCTTCTCATCATCGAACAGGAAGCGGGCCAGCGCCTTGCACAGTTCCGTCTTGCCCACGCCCGTCGGGCCAAGGAACAGGAACGAACCGATGGGGCGGTTGGGATCCTGCAGGCCGGCACGGGCGCGGCGCACCGCGTTCGATACCGCCTTGAGGGCCGGTTCCTGCCCCACCACGCTCTTGCGCAGTTCGTCTTCCATGCGCAGCAGCTTGGCGCGCTCGCCTTCGAGCATCCGGTCCACCGGCACGCCGGTCCAGCGCGAGACGACAGCGGCGATTCCCTGATCGGTCACGGTATCGCTGACCATGCCATCGCCCTTGCTGATCTGGTCAGCCTCTTCCTGCGCCTTGTCAATCTGGGCCTGAAGCTGCGGCAGGCGGCTGTACATCAGCTCCGACGCCCGGGCGAGGTCGCCCTTGCGCTGGGCAATCTCGATATCCGAGCGGATCTGGTCCATTTCCTCCTGCAGCTTCTGCACCGCGTTGACGCGGTCCTTTTCAGCATGCCAGGCGGCGGTCAGCGCATCGGACTTTTCCTGCAGTTCCGACAGTTCGGCTTCCAGCTTGACCAGACGTTCCTTGCTGGCCGCATCGTCTTCCTTGCGGATGGCCTCACGCTCGATCTTGAGCTGGATCAGGCGACGATCGAGTTCGTCCAGTTCCTCGGGCTTGCTGTCGATCTGCATGCGCAGGCGGCTCGCGGCCTCATCCACAAGGTCGATGGCCTTGTCGGGCAGGAAACGGTCGGTGATGTAGCGGTTGGACAGCGTCGCCGCCGCGACCAGCGCGCCATCGGAAATACGGATACCGTGATGGAGTTCGTATTTCTCCTTGATGCCACGCAGGATCGAGATGGTGTCCGCCACCGAAGGCTCACCCACATAGACCGGCTGGAACCGCCGCGCGAGGGCCGCATCCTTTTCGATATACTTACGGTATTCATCCAGCGTGGTCGCACCGATGCAGTGCAGCACGCCGCGCGCGAGTTCCGGCTTGATCAGGTTGGAGGCGTCCATCGCGCCATCGCTGCGCCCAGCCCCGACGAGGGTGTGCATCTCGTCAATGAACAGGATGATCTGGCCTTCAGCCGATTCGATTTCCTTGAGGACCGCCTTCAGCCGTTCCTCGAACTCGCCACGGAACTTGGCGCCAGCGACCAGCGCGCCCATGTCGAGCGAGAGCAGCTTCTTGTTCTTCAGCGCCTCGGGCACGTCGCCATTGACGATGCGCTGGGCCAGCCCCTCGACAATCGCGGTCTTGCCCACGCCCGGCTCACCGATCAGGACGGGATTGTTCTTGCTGCGCCGGGCCAGCACCTGAATGGCGCGGCGGATTTCCTCATCACGCCCGATCACCGGGTCCAGCTTGCCTTCCTGCGCGACCTCGGTCACGTCGCGGGCATATTTCTTCAGCGCGTCAAAATTGGCTTCTGCGTTTTCACTTGTCACTGTACGTCCCTTGCGGATGGCCGCTATCGCCTTGTCCAGCG
>NZ_BAIO01000393.1 GCF_000613305.1 Komagataeibacter kakiaceti JCM 25156 | reverse complement strand
GGCGCAACCGGCGCTGAGGGCGCTGAAGGCGGCACGGACGGACGCCGGTTTTCGGGCATCGGATCATCCACCACCACGCGCTCGATCTTCTCGCCGCGCAGGACCTGACGGATTTCCTCCCCCGTCAGGGTTTCATATTCCAGCAGCGCCGAACCCAGGCGATGCAACTGGTCGATATGATCGAGCAGCAGGGTGCGCGCCCGGTCATAGGCCGCGTCGATCAGCTTTCGAACCTCGTTGTCGATTTCACGGGCGGTTTCCTCGGACACATTCTTGTTCTGCGTCACGCTATGGCCAAGGAAGACTTCCTGCCCGTTGCCGCCATAGGCCACCATGCCGAGCTTTTCGCTCATGCCCCATTCGGTCACCATGCGGCGGGCGACATCGGTCGCCATCTTGATATCGCCCGATGCGCCGGTCGAGACGTTATCGGGGCCAAAAATGATTTCCTCCGCCGCGCGGCCACCCATGGCCAGCGTCAGCTTGCCAATGCACCACGACCGGCTTTCGGAATAACGGTCCTTCTCCGGCAGGCTCATCACCATGCCCAGCGCACGGCCGCGCGGAATGATGGTCGCCTTGTGCACGGGATCGGAACCGGGCGTGAGAATGCCGACCAGGGCGTGACCACCTTCATGATAGGCGGTCATTTTCTTTTCATCCTCGGTCATGACAAGGGAGCGGCGCTCGGCCCCCATCATCACCTTGTCCTTGGCGTTCTCGAATTCCAGCATGGCGACGGTGCGCTTGCCAAGACGGGCGGCCATCAGCGCGGCCTCATTGACCAGATTGGCCAGATCCGCGCCGGAGAAGCCGGGCGTGCCACGGGCAATGACCTTGGGGTCCACGTCGGACGCCAGCGGCACCTTGCGCATATGGACGCGCAGGATCTTCTCGCGGCCCGCAACATCGGGGTTGGGCACGACCACCTGACGGTCAAAACGGCCGGGACGCAGCAGGGCGGGATCCAGCACGTCGGGGCGGTTGGTCGCGGCGATCAGGATCACGCCCTCGTTGCTGTCAAAGCCATCCATCTCGACCAGCATCTGGTTGAGTGTCTGCTCACGCTCGTCATTGCCGCCGCCAAGGCCCGCGCCACGATGGCGGCCCACGGCGTCGATTTCATCAATGAAGATGATGCAGGGCGCGGCCTTCTTGCCCTGTTCGAACATGTCACGCACACGCGATGCGCCGACACCCACGAACATCTCCACGAAGTCGGAACCGGAGATGGTGAAGAACGGCACGTTCGCCTCACCCGCGATGGCGCGGGCCAGCAGCGTCTTACCCGTGCCGGGGGGACCGACCAGCAGCACGCCCTTGGGGATCTTGCCGCCAAGGCGGGTGAATTTCTGCGGGTCGCGCAGGAAGTCCACGATTTCCTGCAATTCGCCCTTGGCTTCATCAATGCCCGCCACGTCATCAAAGGTGACGCGGCCCTGCTTTTCGGTCAGCATGCGGGCACGGGACTTGCCAAAGCCCATGGCCCGGCCACCGCCGGACTGCATCTGGCGCATGATGAAGATCCACGCCCCCACCATCAGCAGCAGCGGCGCGTAATTGATCAGGTAGCGCAGGATCGGGTTGGTGTCGCTTTCCAGCGGTTTGGCGGCGACTTCCACCCCCTTTTCCGTCAGGCGCGAGATCAGGGTCGGATCCTGCGGTGCATAGGTGTCGAACGAGGTGCCATCCGTCAGCGTGCCGGTAATATTATGTTCCTGCACCACAACCGACCGGACATGACCGCTGTTCACGTCCCCGATGAAATCGGAATATGCCAGTTGCTGCGATGCGTGCTGCACGCTTCCCGGCTGGAAAACATTAAACAGCAGCAGCAACAGGACGATGATGATAACCCACAGGGCCAGGTTCCGGCCGAAATTGTTCATCTTGCCTACTGTTCCATCCGCTGGCCCCTTCGCATCACCCGACAGCGGGCAGACGAACAGACGCCACGTTCACTACGTTTACCATACATAGGACGATCAAGGGATATTCACACCCCCCATCCATTACCTTTTCTTAAACCCCACCAGCATACGACGCGCCCCCGCCAAACAGGCCGCCGGGCAGCACGGGATGGGGCGGCTGGTTCATGAAAACCGCATCCGCCACGCCGCAATCCCGATACAGGCCCATATGTGGTACGGCCATGACATCATTTCCATACCATAACGCGGGTAATGTCCGCAGCACGCTGGCAGGCCAGACCGACCGACCCCGCC
>NZ_BAIO01000394.1 GCF_000613305.1 Komagataeibacter kakiaceti JCM 25156 | reverse complement strand
CTGACGCATCTGGCCGCGTGTAACCCCGCCAGCCCGCCCGCGCGGGTCATCATATGCGGAAGCCTGTACCTGGCCGGGGTGGTGCTCCGCCAGGATGGCTGGCAGGCAAGCTGACCCCCTCCGCGCCGTAGGCAGGAAACCATTTGAAAATAAAGGTTTCTGGGCACCGTCTTTTTTTTCAAAAAGGCGGCATTTCCTGAAGCTTTTTTGAAAAAGCTTCACCAAAAACTTCCTTATGATTTAGCCTTCCTTACCCGACAGGGGCCGCCCCTGCCCGATTTCACGCAGCGGCAGCCCGGCCATGAGCCGCTGCTCGATCCGTTCGAGCGACATGTCCCGTGTCTCGGGAATGAAGCGCCACGTCACCAGCACGAAACACAGGTTGAACCCCGCGAACAGCCAGAAGGTGGGGCCATTGCCCAGCCATTGCAGCAGGGACAGGAAGCTTGCCCCCACGATCATGTTGGCGACCCAGTTGGTCAGCGTGGAAATGGAAATGCCAAGGTCGCGGCCCTGTAGCGGCTGCACCTCCGAACACAGCACCCACATCAGCGGCCCGGCGGACATGGCGAACCCGGAAATATAGATCAGCAGCATGAACACGGAGATGATCTGCTCCGTCTGCCCCAGACTGGAATGGTTCAGCACCAGCCCAAGGAAGCCCATGCCGATCGCCATGATGATGAAGCCGGTGTACAGGATCGGCTTGCGCCCCCAGCGATCCACCAGCCCCACGGCGATAAAGGTGGCCAGCATGTTCACCAGACCCACCATGCCGTGCACCAGAGCTGCGCGGGGCCAACGTAACCCGCCAGCGCGAAGATGCGCGGGGCGTAGTACATCACCACATTCACGCCCGCGAGCTGCTGCATGGCCTGTAGCGCGATGCCCAGGAAGATGGAGCGGCGGAAATTGGCGTTATGGCGCAGCAGGCTCCAGCCGCGCTGCTTCATCTGTAACTGGCGACTGATATTCTGTATTTCCCGCATCGCGACGCTCCGGTCGTCACGCAGGTCTTCAAGCACCTGCAACGCCTCGTTACGCCGCCCGCGCATCATGAGCCAGCGCGGGCTGTAGGGCAGGAACAGCACGCCAATCAGGAACAGGACACCCGGCACCGCCGCCACGGCGAACATGCCGCGCCAGTTGCCTGAATAACTGAACATCGTATTGGTCATGAACGCGATGAAAATACCCGCCGTAATCATAAGCTGGTAGGTCGAGATCATGGCCCCGCGCGCCTGCTCGCTCGCAATCTCGGACAGGTAGAGCGGCGCGGTGAACGCCGCGACCCCGATCGCCAGCCCCATGACCACACGCCCCACGATCATGGACGGGATCGACCACGCCAGCGCGCAGGCCAGCGACCCGCCGATGAACACCAGCGCACCCACCAGCAGCGCGTGCTTGCGCCCGATCTGGTGCGACATCCACCCCCCGCATAACGAGCCCACAGCGGCCCCACCCATCATGGCGCTGACAATCCATTCCTGCGCGATGGTGGAGGCATGGAAAGCCTTCGCCACCAGATCCAGCGCGCCGGATATGACGCCAATATCAAGCCCCGCCATAAGACCGGCCAGCGCCGCAAGGCAACCGATGACAAGAGTGCGCAGACGGGCCGGGTCGAACCCGGTGGCCTGAGGCTGGTCTTCCATTAAGTCCGGTCCTTTTGATTTTTTTTATTGCCGGTTGCAGAAACTGTTTAAAAATAGATGATTGATCAGAACAATAAAAGTTTTTTGGTGACCACCTTTTTTCAAAAAAGCGGCACTTCCTCATGATTTACGCAATGTTCTCCGGGCAGGATTTTACTGTTCCGTCCGGGCAATGCCGGTCAGCAGATGGAACGGTACGCCATATTGCCGTGTGCGGTCCGGATCATTTTCCAGCAGGTCATCAATCATGAACCGCCTGAGCCGGAAGATGACCGGCCCGTTCCCCGGTGCGCTGTCCGGCGGGCCATCCGGGCCGGGCATGTCATGCTCCATCATGTCCGCCAGCCATGCGGCGACACCGGGGCGCTCCGTCAGCACCAGCGGCGCGCGCCGGGAAAATACGACCGTGCCACGGGCCTGTATCGTGTCCATCGCGGCCCGTGTCGTGACATGGTACAGGTAGCCATCCGGCCCCGCGCCCGCCTGCAGGCTGCGCGGGTTCACCATTCCCAGCCCCAGCGCCGCTATGTCCGAGATAGGTCAGCACGCGCCGTGCCG
>NZ_BAIO01000395.1 GCF_000613305.1 Komagataeibacter kakiaceti JCM 25156 | reverse complement strand
CGATGACAGGGCCAGACCGTCGGCTCGCGCTTCGTCGGGCAGGTCACGATCTCGACCGGCAGATCCAGATCGGCCACCATGCGGCGGACCACCTGAACCTGCTGGAAATCCTTTTCACCAAAAAAGGCGCAGTCCGCCAGCGTCTGCATGAGCAGCTTGCACACCACCGTCGCCACGCCATCGAAATGCCCCGGCCGCGCGCTGCCGCACAACCCCTCCGACACGCCGGAGACCGTGATGCGCGTGGCGAAGCCGGGCGGGTACATCTGCGCCACCGTGGGGGCGTACAGCACATCCACCCCGGCATCGGCCAGCAGGCGCGCATCCGCCTCCAGCGTTCGGGGGTAGGTGGTCAGGTCATCGGCGTTGTCGAACTGGATCGGGTTGACGAAAACCGTCGTAACCACACGGTCCGCCCGCGCGCGCGCCGCCTGCACCAGCGACAGGTGGCCTGCGTGCAGCGCGCCCATTGTCGGCACCACGCCCACGCGCTGCCCGGCCTGCTTCCATGCCCTGACACGCGCGCGCAGGTCGTCCACGGTGCTTACGATTTCCATCGGCTGCATTCACGCTGTTCCTTTCCACGGTCCACGGCCATGCGGGGGCAGGCCGGGCGCATGTTGCTTACCACCATTCCCGCCCCGGCGTGAGGGGGCGGCCCCCATCAATTCATGCAGGGGCGTGGTGGTGGCGGGGCTTTTCTGCTATGTCGGCCAATGCGTCATGCAGGAGGTTTTTTTGGCCCGTTTTCTTCCCGTTCTCGGTATCTGCGCCATCGTGCTGTCGCTGGCCGCATGCGCCTCCAATACGCCGGGATCGGTCAGGGACCGTTCGACATGGGCGCGCTGGGGCTATGCCGAAGGGTTGAAGAACGTCGCCTCCCACTGATATGGCGCGGCGCGGCGCGCCACATGACATGACTGACCAGCCCCCCACCAGCCACGGGACGCCGGCGCGACCGGCTGTTTGACTGTATGACCAATATTTCCGAACCCGCATGGTTCCCCCTTGCGCTGCGTCTGGACGATGTCCGGGTGCTGGTGGTGGGCGGGGGCATGATCGCCGCCAACAAGGTGCGCCTGCTGCTGGCGCATCGCGCGCGGGTGCAGGTCATCGCCGCCCGCCTGGATGACGAAATGCGCGAGTGGGAGAAAACCGGCGCGATCACCCATATCGCCACCAGCGCCGACGCCCGCACCCTGCGCGCCGCCATGCCCGGCTGCCGCCTTGTCTACGCCGCGACCGATGACCGTGAAATCAACCGCGCGGCCGCCGCCATCGCGCGGGAGATGAACATTCCCGTCTGCGCGGTGGATGATCCAGCACCCTCCAGCTTCATCACGCCCGCGCAGACCCATCGCGGGCTTGTACGCATCGCCATCTCGACCGGGGGGGCCGCACCCGTTCTGGCGCGCCGCCTGCGTGAACAGGTGGAAAGCGTCATACCCGAGGCACGGGCGAACTGGCCCTGTTCATGCAGGAGCAGCGCGAGCATGTCGGGCGCGCCTGCCCTGACATCATGCGCCGCAGGCGGGTATGGGAAACCTTTCTGGACGGGGCGGGCGCGCAGGCGGCCCGGCAGGGCGAAAGTGCCCGCGCACGCGCCATACTGGATGACATCATTGCCGGAACCACCACGCGTGGCGAGGTATGGCTGGTGGGCGCGGGCCCGGGCGACCCGGACCTTCTGACCCTGCGCGCGCTGCACATGATGCAGAACGCCGACAGCGTGCTGTATGACCAGCTCCTTTCCCCCGCGCTGCTGGACCGGGTGCGCCGGGACGCGGAACTGGTTTTCGTGGGCAAGCGCCGCAACAGACACACCATGCCGCAGGAGGAGATCAACGCCGAGCTGGTGCGCCGCGCGCAGGCGGGCCAGCGCGTGCTGCGCCTGAAGGGCGGCGACCCGTTCGTGTTCGGCCGGGGGGGGAGGAGATCGAGGCCCTGATGGGACTCGGCCATTCCCTTTCAGGTCGTTCCCGGCATTACGGCGGCGAACGGATGCGCGGCCTATGCCGGTATTCCCCTGACCCATCGCGACTGCGCGCAAGCCTGCATGTTCGTGACCGGCCACGCCCGCGCGGATGGCACGCTGCACCTGCCATGGGACAGCATGGCCCGGCCGGGGCAGACGGTTGTCATCTACATGGGGGTCTCCGCCCTGCCCGCGCTGTGCGCGCGGCTTATGGATCACGGCCTGCCGGCGGACTGGC
>NZ_BAIO01000396.1 GCF_000613305.1 Komagataeibacter kakiaceti JCM 25156 | reverse complement strand
CAGGCGGCTGGCCGTCGCGTCATCGGCATGGGTGATCAGGTCGGGCACCAGTTCAATCCACCCATCCCACCCCGCCGCCACCGCGCGGCGCAGGCGGGGCCAGGCTTTCTGCTCATCAAGCGTGCGGACGGTGGCCTGCGCGCCTTCTTCATGAATCTGGCGGGCGAGTGCGCGCGCGCTCAGGTTGGAGACGGATTCGGTTACCGCCGCGTCCTTGGGCAGGCTGGCCGCCAGCGCCGTCAGCCCGGCAGCGGGACCAAGCAGGGCCACGAGCAGCATCAGCCGGGGAAAAAACCGGATACGCATGGTTTGTGTTCTCCCTTCCTACTGGTGTTGCGCCATGGTCTACAAAAGGCGGCAATCGTGGCGCTGTCAGGGCGGTCATGGGGAAAATCATGGGCACGCCGGTTGCGGCCTGCCACGCATATGCCTATAGCCTGCGGCGGTGCCCGTATTTACCGGGGCAGCCGCGCGATCCTGACCGGACCAGCCACGCGCGTTGACGGGGGGCCATATCCGGCCCCGATTCCATTTCCGGCGGGTCCTGCCTTTGTGGAGAACATACGTTCATGAGTGCCATGTCCTCTTCCGAAATTTCGCGCCTTCAGGTCTGCCTGCGTCGTCTGCTGGGTTCACCGGGGCTTACGGTCAACGCACCGCCGCGTGCCGGTCTGTCGGTCGAACTGGCCGTTAACGGTGAAGTGGTGGGAACGGTCCATCGTGACGAGGATGAAGGCGAAGTCTCCTACGCCGTGCACATGACGGTGCTGGAAGAAGACCTGCCCGCCCCGAAGTGATCCGTCATCGCCGGGGGCGGAAAGATTTTCCGCCCTGCTCGCGGCCTAGGGCTGCGTAAGGGGCTGCGGAACCGGCCCCGCCGAGGCCTCGATCAGGGGTTCGGGAGGGGCCGCGGGCAGTTCCACGCGGTCGATCTTCCACTGGAAGGCGTGAATCCGCATCTGCAGGCGCAGCGGCGTCTCTTTTTCATGCCCCGGCATGACCACGCTGGCCTCGAACACGCCCGGATGGGTGAAATGCATATGTACCCGCCCCAGCATGCCCGCCATGGCCGACCATGTCTGGTAGGACGCGCTGGCCGGACCCTGCGGCAGCAGGTGGTCCACCAGCGTACCCAGCCGGTCGGGGCGCACTTCCTCATCAATCGCGTTCGACACGGCGGAGGACGCGAAGGATTCCCCGAATCCGGGTAGTTCGTCATCCGCGTGCGGGGGGCCGATCAGGCCATCCACCACCTGGTTTTTCAGGCTGCTGCGCACGGATTCCCACTTGAGGCAGGTGTTCAGGCTGCCCATGTCATGGGCGCGGACCGCCGATGTGATCGACCACAGCGTGAAAAAGGGCGACGCCGCGTAAAGCGATGTCGCGGCTGCCAGCGTGCCCGCGCAGACCCAGCGCGCCTGCTGGCGGCGCAGGGCGGCGACACCGCCGGGAATTTCCATACGGGAAAGATAAGACATTGATTTATACTCCCCCCGAGATGGTTTCACGTGCCCCATGGACTATACTGGAAACATATCCGACATGCATTGGTTTCATGATTATATGAAGAAATTATCACGTAATCGTGAACTCGCAGCCCCGGCTTCCCGCTGCGTTCCGCCATGCGCACGGTGTATCCGCCATGAAGCGCCATGCAACGCGCCAGGAGACAGGGATGAATTTTACCGAGGAAGAGATCCAGCGCTACGCGCGCCACATCCTCCTGCCCGAAGTGGGTGGAACCGGTCAGGACACCCTGAAAAAGGCGCGTATTCTGATAGTTGGCGCGGGGGGCCTTGGCTCCCCGGTCGCGCTGTATCTCGCCGCCGCCGGGGTGGGCCGGATCGGGCTGGTGGATGACGACGTGGTGGACCTGTCCAATCTCCAGCGCCAGATCGCGCATGTGACCGACCGGATCGGTCAGCCCAAGGTCGAATCGGCGGCGCAGGCGCTGCGTGCGATCAATCCGGGAACACGGGTGGATTGTCATAACGTCAGGCTGACGGCGGACAACGCGCGCGAACTGGTGCGCAGCTACGACCTGGTGTGCGATGGCAGCGACAATTTCGCCACCCGCTATCTGGTGGCCGATGCCTGCGCGCTGGAACAGCGCACCCTCGTCTCCGCCGCCGTGCTGCGTTTCGAGGGGCAGCTTTCCACCTTCCGCCCCGGCGGCCCGTGCTATCGCTGCCTGTACCCCGAGGCGC
>NZ_BAIO01000397.1 GCF_000613305.1 Komagataeibacter kakiaceti JCM 25156 | reverse complement strand
CCGCCAGAACGGACAGGACGGGCGCGCGCAGGGCGAACGGCGCGATGGCCGCCATGACGGCGTCCACCTTCTGCGGTTTTGTGGCCAGCACGATCATCGCGGGATGGAAATCGTCCGGAACGTCATCCGGGCTGCGCACGAGGTGGTGCGGGGCGGGAACGGAGTCGCGGTGCCGGTCGATGATGAAGGACGGCGCGAGGCCCTCCTTCAGCCAGCCATCGAGCATGGCCCCGCCCATATTGCCGCACCCGACAAGGAGAAGGGGAGGAAGGGGTTCGGTCATCACGCCATCCCGGCACAGTCGAGCATGGCCGCTTCCAGCGCTTCCGCCGGTTTCTTGCCGCCCCACAGCACGAACTGGAAGGCGGGGTAGAAACGCTCGCACTCGGTCAGGGCGATGTCGATCATGTCCTCCAGGCTTTCCATGGACGCCCCGCGTGAGCCGCGCAGCAGGACCGCATGGCGGAAGACGGGCGTGCCATGTTCCATGTCCATGCCGAAATGGCCGATCCACAGCCGTTCATTGGCCAGCGCCACCAGCTCGAACAGGTTGCGGCGCTGGTCGGCGGGCACCTTGAGGTCGAAGGTGCAGGTGAAATGCATGGCGCTCACCTCCTCCGACCAGCAGAAGAACAGGCCATAATCGCACCATTTGCCCGGTGCTTCGGCCGCCATTTCCGAATCGCTGCGGCGTTCGAAATTCCAGTCATATCCACCCACGATCTGTTCCATGAGATCGAGTGGGTTCGTATTGCGTACGATTGCTGTGTGAGTCAGAGCAGGCATGTGGCACTCCCCGAAGCCGTCGTGGAGGAGATCCGGCCATGACGCCGGATTCCGTGTCTCTGCAACCTGATCCGTGCCCTGTTGCGGGGAATCAGGGCGCGGACCGTTTCATTACACTATGGTCCGCGGGCACTGGCTGCAAGCGTTGTACTCAGCGCCCCGGGGTGGGGGAGGTCAGGCTCGCCTCAAGGTCGGACACGCGCTCTTCCAGCCGGGCAATCTGGCTTTCCAGGCCAGCCTGCGCCTGTCGCGCGCGGCTGGCCATCTCGCGCACCACCTCGAATTCGTCGCGGCGCACCAGGTTCAGGCCGCTCAGGGTCTCATCCACCCGGGCGCGGACAATGGCGCCGATTTCCTCCCGTACGCCGGTCAGCGCCGAAAACGCGCCCCCGGCCACACCGGCGAGGTCATCAAGAATACGGGGCCTGGCGGACATAGTGGATACTCCATGACATTTCGCGCCGCGTCTGTCTTTACGCACCGCGCGCGGATGAAAGGCGCTACTATAGACACATTGCCGCCTCAGGGCTATCCGCACGATTGTGGTGCCTCCGCATGCGCCCCAACCATGATGAAGAAAGTGGGCTGATGCTGCCTGTCCTGATCTTTCCGCAGTTTGATCCGGTAATGGTCCATTTCGGGCCGATCGCCATCCGCTGGTACGCCATGGCCTATATCGTGGCGCTGCTGGCGGGGTGGCGGATCGCGCGTCACCTCGCCGCCCTCGCGCCACGCGCGGCCACGGCGCTGCAGGTGGATGATTTCCTGACATGGGCGACGCTGGGCGTGGTGCTGGGGGGGCGGCTGGGCTACATCCTGTTCTACCAGCGGCTATTATCTGGCCCATCCGTTCACCATCCTTGAGGTCTGGCACGGCGGCATGTCCTTTCATGGCGGGGCGGCGGGGGTGATTGTCGCGCTCATTGTATTTACGCGGCTGAACGGGCTGAGTTTTCTGGCCTTTTCCGACCGGATCACGACCGTGGTGCCCATCGGGCTGGGGCTGGGGCGCATCGCCAATTTCATCAATGGGGAATTATGGGGGCGTCCGGCCCCGTCCTGGCTGCCATGGGCCATGATCTTTCCCGATGCGGGGCCGGAGCCGCGCCATCCATCGGAGCTGTATGAAGCCCTTGGCGAGGGACTGCTGCTGTTCACCCTGCTGTGGTGCGTCTCGCGCAGCCTGCGGGTGCGGCAGCATCCGGGCTTCATCGCGGGGCTTTTCCTGTTCGGCTACGCGGTGGCGCGCACGGTGTGCGAATGTTTCCGGGAGCCCGATGCGTTCATCGGCTTCCTGCCCTTTGGCGTGACGATGGGGCAGGTGCTGTGCGTGCCCATGGCCATTGGCGGGGCGGGGCTCATGCTGAACGCGTGGATACGCCCGGCCCGCACCGTGGTCATGGCGGAGCCGACG
>NZ_BAIO01000398.1 GCF_000613305.1 Komagataeibacter kakiaceti JCM 25156 | reverse complement strand
CGCCAAACCGGCCGCGGCCAGCAGCGACGTCTCGCTTGAGCCGGACAGCATCAGCAGCGAAACGATGAACGAACTGACCCACATGCGCGACATCGCGCTGCAGCAGGGCCAGAATTTCATCGCGCTGTTCAAGGATCTGGCCTTTGTGGGGCGGTGGGTGCACTCCATCCTGTCGAACGCGGATTCACGCCGGATCCTGCTGGACGCCCTCAGCCGAGCGGGCCTGATCTTCATCCTCGCGCTGGTTGCCGAACGCGCGCTGTCCATCGCCATGCGCAAGCCGCTGGCCGCCGTGACCGCGCGCGCGGTCGCGACCGAGGCCCGGCTGAACCAGCGCCTGACCACCGAGGACCGCAAGGAAGACCAGCCCCCCCCGGCGGCTCCCACCTCCAGCGCGGACGCGAAGGCCGAACAGCAGACCGAACAGACCCGCCAGCAGGATGACCGCAAGCAGCACGAGACCCTGCGCATCATCACGCGCGTGCCGTATTCGCTGCTGCATTTCCTGATCAAGCTGATGCCCGTGGCCCTGTTCCTGGGGCTGGGCTATGGCGGCTCGGCGGTGCTGACCTCCACCAACCAGGCCGCGATGGTCACGATCACGCTGACCAACGCCTATGTCATCGCCCGCGTGATCTACCTGCTGCTCGAGACGGTGTTCGTCCCGCATTCGCCCACCATCCGCCTGTGCAGCGCATCGGATGCCACGGCGCGCATGGTCACGCGGTGGTGGAACTTCCTTGTCGCGGCCCCTTCCATCGTGGTCTGCCTGTCCACGCTGGGCAGCGTGTTCGCCATGCCCGCGCGCGGCACGGAAGCCATCATCCGCGCCGTGGTGCTGATCGAGCATATCCTTGTCGCGATCTTCATCTGGCGCATCCGCCACCATGTGGGCGCAGCACTTCAGCCCTCGGCCCGGTTGCAGCAGAAGCCTTTCTGGCTGTTCGTGGGCCGGATGGTCCGGTTCTGGTGGATTCCGGCCATGTTCTTCGATCTGGCGCTCTGGCTGGTCTGGGCCACGCAGATCCGTGGCGGCTATGCGTGGATCCTGCGCACGCTCTCACTCACCATCGTGGTCATCCTGGCGGCGCGGCTATTGTCCGTTCTGGCGTTCAGCCTGCAGAACCGGATTTTCCATGTGCCCGCCGAGACGGAAAAACGCTATCCCGGCCTTCAGGCCCGCGTGGACTACTATTACCCAATCGCCCGCCGCGCGCTGTCCGTGCTGCTGACATTCGTGACCGTGGTGCTCCTGCTCCAGTCCTGGGGGCTGCCCGCGATCCGGTTCTTCCTGCATGGCTCGCTTGGCCCCAAGATCGTCGGCGCGATGCTGACGATCATGATCGCCTACACCACCGCCATCATGGTGTGGGAAATCGTCAACGCCATGCTGCAGAACCAGATCACCCGGTTTGAAAGTTCGGAACAGGCGTCACGCGCGACACGCCTGCGCACGGTGCTGCCGATCATCCGCACGGTGCTGCTGACCTTCATCATCATCATCGTGACGGTGACCACCCTGTCCCAGATCGGCATCAACGTGGCCCCGCTGCTGACAGGTGCAGGCATCATGGGTGCGGCCATCGCCTTCGGTTCGCAAAGCCTGGTCAAGGACTTCATCACCGGCTTCTTCATGCTGGTGGAAAACGCCATGCAGGTGGGGGACTGGGTCACGGCGGGCAGCGTGTCGGGCACGGTGGAACATCTGTCCATCCGCACCCTGCGGCTGCGCGCGGTGAACGGGGATCTGCACATCATCCCGTTCTCCTCGGTCACGTCCATCGCCAATACGTCGCGCGACTACAACCTTGTGGTGGTCAGCTTCATGCTTGACCTGTCGGAGAACCCGCACCGTGTCGCCGCCATCTTGCAGGATGAACTGGCGATCATGCGCAAGGACCGCGTCTATGGCCCGCTGATCAAGTCGGATTTCTCCTATCTGGGCGTGGAGCAGGCGGATGGCAACGGCTCGAAATTCCTGGGTTCCATCCGCACGGCGCCGGGCGCCAAATGGAAGGTTTACCGTGAATATTACAGCCGTCTCTCGGCCCGCATGGTGAAGGAACGCGTGGCCTTCCCGATCCCGACATCCGTCAACCTGCTGGGCAACGGCCCCGCTGGCTCGCTGCGCATGAAGATGGAGGAATTCCCGCCCCTCTCCCCGCCCGCGCAGGCCGGCACCCCACCGGCGGCGGGG
>NZ_BAIO01000399.1 GCF_000613305.1 Komagataeibacter kakiaceti JCM 25156 | reverse complement strand
CCGCGAAGACCAGCGGCGGGTAGCGGCGCAGGCGGCCCTCCACGGCCTCAAGGGCTGTCCCGTCGGGGTATCGCGGCATCTGCCGCGCCGGAAACGACCGCCAGCTCTCCGGCGTCCAGGCCTGCCGGGAAGAACTGTTGGGGCTGTGCGTCGCACTCATGGGTCGGATCCTAATTCCTCTGGATACAAAACAATTCCCGCCCGTGGCGGAAGGGGAGCCTTTATGTCGAAAAAAGCGCGGTATGGCAAAGCCTGTTCTTGACGCCACGCACTATTGCCCGCCCCCCATGGGCGGTTGATGTTGCATTGTGGCCACATACGGCCTGTATCCATACGGTTTATGGTCGTATTCCCGCCTTCAGGCCCCATTATGTAAAAGAAACATGGTTGGCCTGCCACACCGGGACTTCCCCGCCGGAAGCGGGATTGGCATGCTGGCCCCTACAGGTAAAAGGATTACGGATCATGGCCACGTCACGTGGGAAACTCATAACCGCCCTGTCCGCAGGGCTGTGCCTGTTCAGCGTGACCGCATGGGCCGCGCCGGCGGATACGGACGACAACAGCCAGAGCGAGGACAGGATGACCGTCCATGGCCAGCGCGGCCACCTGCCCCCCGGTTATGAGGAAGCGCCGTCCATGGAACTGAACCATGGGCCGGACCCCGACCATCTGGAACATGTGCATCGTGATTCCGTTACGGGCACGGACCTGTCACGTTTCGGCAGCGCTACCAGAGCAGCGGCATCAACGGTGATGGCCAGCTTGGCGATTCCACCGGCAATGGCTGGGTCGCTCCGCGCTGAAATGAAAAAACCGTTGCCGGCCTGACGCTGGCAACGGTTTTTTTTCGCCCTGACGTTCCGGCGGTTCAGCCGGTGGCGCGCGGCGTGACGCGCGTGCGGGTGCGCATGGTCACGAATTCCTCCGCCGCGGTGGGATGGATGCCAATGGTGCGATCCCAGTCGGCCTTCGTCAGTTCGCCCGTCACCGCAATGGCCAGTCCCTGCATGATTTCCGGCGCGTCATCACCCAGCATATGCGCGCCGCGCACGATCTGGCTGGCCTGATCGACCACCAGCTTCATGTAGGTGCGCTGTTCGCGCCCGCTCAGCGTATTGCGCATGGGGCGGAAGCGGCTGACATACACATCCACATCACCATGCTGCGCGGCTTCCGCCTCCGTCTGGCCGACACTGGCCAGCGTGGGGGTGAAGAAGACCGCCTTGGGCGTGGTGTCGAACGACCACTGCCGGGGCGGCGTGGCGCCGAAAAGCCGGTCGGCCAGGATATGCCCCTCCGCAATGGCGACGGGGGTCAGGTTGAGGCGGTTGGTCACATCCCCGATGGCGTAGATGCCGGGCACAGATGTCTCGCTGTTGGCGTCAACGATGATGCGCCCGTTCTCCTGCGTGGCGATGCCCGCCTCGATCAGTCCCAGACCTGTCACCTTCGGGTGGCGGCCCGTTGCGAAAAACACGCAGTCGGTCACGATGCGCGTGCCGTTGTCCAGCGTCACGGCGAAGGTGTCGTCCTCCAGCCGGTCGATGGCGGTGGGGGATACGCCCACATGCTGGCGGATGCCGCGCAGGTCGATGGCGTCGTGCAGGGCGTGGCGCAGGTCGGAATCGAAACCGCGCAGCGGCAGGTTCTGCCGGTAGACCAGATCCACCTCCGAACCGAGGCCACGGAAAATTCCCGCGAATTCCACACCGATATAGCCGCCCCCCACCATGCAGACCCGCGCGGGCCGCTCTTTCAGGTGGAATGCCTGGTCGGATGAGATGGCGTGCCCGATACCCGGTATGGCGGGCATGGTGGGCGTGGAGCCGACGGCAATGACAATCCGCCGCGCCGTCACCCGCCGGGGGGCCGCGTCGGGCACCAGGGGGGACGGTCGATACGCAGGGTATGCGCGTCCTCGATGGTGGCATGGCCGGTAAACAGGGCCACATCCGCCTTTTCCAGCATGGAGACGTAAATCCCGTTGAGCCGGGCAATCTCGCGGTCCTTGGCGGCGATCAGCTCCGCCCAGTCATTATGCCCGCGCCGGGTGCTCCAGCCGAAACCGTGGCTGTCATCCACCCAGTCGCCATAATCACTGGCCTGAACCATGAGCTTCTTGGGCACGCAGCCCAGATTGACGCAGGTGCCGCCCCAGTGGCGGCTTTCCGCCACCGCCACGCGGGCGCCA
>NZ_BAIO01000400.1 GCF_000613305.1 Komagataeibacter kakiaceti JCM 25156 | reverse complement strand
CGACCCCGCCGACAGGACCGCCCTGCACTGGGATGACCAGCCCGCCTATATCGCGGCAAGCCATCCCTATCCCGTCATGGACCGCGCGATGGACGGCAGGCTGCGCGCCTGTGGGATGACGTGATGAAGCGCGGCGCGGCCACGGCCCTGTCCCACCCCCCGTCCCGGCCCCGACGGGGGGCATGACAACTCAGCCGTAATGCACGCCGGGCTGGCGCGCCATGACCCGGTCCGCCAGCACGCCGAAGATCAGGCCAAGGCTGCCCCACAGCACCACCTGCATGCCCAGCGCGGCCTCACGGAAGCGCCACAGCACCACGGCGGGGAAATTCTCCGGCACTTCACTAATATCGGGCAGCGCCCATTGCAGCAGGGCGACCAGAACCACGAATACGGCCCCGCCACACAATGTTGCGTTCCAGTGGCCCATCCGGGCCACCAGCGCCCGCCCGGCCAGAACCGCCAGCGTCAGCGCGCAGAGTGAGAAGACCACCATCTCGAAATACGCGACCGTGCGCATGCCGATCGTTTCCGGCTGGCCCACCGCCGGGGGATTGGCGGGGTATTTCAGGTCAGGCACCATGACCACCGCCAGAAAACCCGCCCCCGCCAGCAGCATGGCCAGCATACGGGGCGAAAAACGCCCGATCCGGCCATAGGCGGTCGCGAAAACCAGCGAAAACAGGCCCCCATAGGCGGCGCCGTACATGATCGCGGCGGTCAGCAGGCCAAACGACGCCTGCACCCCCCGGCTGACCAGTTCCGGCTCCGGCGGTTCACCGGACGCCGCGTCCAGCGCGGATTCGAAGGCGATGGCCATGTTGACCTGCGGTTCACCAAAGATCCGGGCGAACCCGAAAGCGAGACAGGCCGCGAGAATACCGGCCAGCATGCCGCGCAGCAGAAGACGCCCGGCCATTAGCGGATACCCCGGCATGGGGGGAAAGGAAGGAAGATCATGGAAATCAGGTCTCCTGTGGGGAAAGCGCGTCCCGCAACGGAAATAAGGCCCTATCCGCCGGCGGGGTCTGACTTCCGCATGCCGGCATGCGGTGTACAGTGGCGCGACCGTGCCGGAGTCCCACCGGCTTCCCACCCACGGATGACGAAGGCGGCAGTCAATACCGCGCCCGCGCCCAAGTCAATGCACCAGCCACCGCTGGCGGCTATTTGAAAACAACTGATTGATGAAAAACAATAAGAGTTTTCGGGTGCCGTTTTTTTTCAAGAAGGCGGCGTTTCCTGAAGCTTTCCGGAAAAAGCTTCACCAGAAACTTCCTTATGATTTCAGCATGTTATTCAGGCAGACTTTTCAAACAGTCTCTTACCGCGTGGCGGGGGATGCGGGGGGCGGAAGCGACACCCGGCTGGCCTGCCCCTGGCCCGCGCGCCACTGACGCAGCGCATCGAGCGTGTGGGTCACATGGCCTTCGGGTGAAAGCGCGCTGTAGGCGTAGATGACCTTTCCATCGGGCGCGATGACGTAGGAGGTGCGATTGGCGCGGTTGAGCAGCGGCAGGCGGCTGTCATACATGCGCGCGATCTGGCCCCGTGGGTCGGCCGCGACGGGAAAACGGCCATGACCCTCGCTTACAGAAAAGCGGTCGAGGGTCGGCATGTCATCGGTCGAGACGCCGATGACCGTGGCCCCGAGCGCCGTGTACTGGTCCATGGCGTTGGCGAAGTCATGCGCCTCCATGGTGCAGCCACGGGTAAAGGCGGCGGGATAGAAATACAGCACGACCGGCCCCTGCCGCAGCGCATCGGCCAGATGGAAGCTGAACTCGCTGCCATTGCGGGTGGCCTGCGCATCGAACAGCGGGGCCTGACTGCCCACCGGTAGCGCCGCGCGCGCGGGGGAAAAACATACGAACCCGGCAAAGGCCAGCACCCCCACCAGCGGCAGGCACAGTCCCGGCAGGCACCAGCGCGAACGCCTGTAAAAATACCTCATGCTTCCTTACCCCCCGAAGACGGGGCCACTGTCTTCATGTGGTCGGTGGCAGGATCTGGCATCCTCCCCCGCCCAGCTGCTGGCAGATCTTCTGCGCCGCCTCGTGCGACAGGCCGGTCAGCCTTGCACGATAGACATGACCACGATGCGATGCAACGCTTGCGACCTGCGTATGTATCCCGCTGAAGGCGACCTTGGCCCGCGCCTGCCCTGCCGCCTGTTCCGCCTGCCCGGC
>NZ_BAIO01000401.1 GCF_000613305.1 Komagataeibacter kakiaceti JCM 25156 | reverse complement strand
GCAGGCCGGACAGGCGGTTTTCCAGCGTGTGGGCCACGCTTTCCACCCCCGGCAGTTCCACCGCGCGGGCCGCCCCCTTCAGCGAATGGACGCGGCGGAATATCTCCGCCACATCGCGCCGGCTGGCGCAGCCCGATGCCATGACGGCCCGGATGGCGCGCAGGTGGTCGCGATATTCCGCGTCGAATACCGCCAGCAGTTCGTCCCGAAGGCTTTCCACGGCCTTGCCGTCAGGTCCGGTAGCGCGCGGAAATGGTCAGCAACTGCTTGGACAGCTTGCCCAGATTACTGGCGGATACCTCCAGATTACGGGTGCCGGCCGATGTCTGCTGGCTGGCCTGGCGGATGCTCTGGAGCGCCGTCATGACCTGTTCGATCCCGATCTGCTGCTGGTTGGTCGAGGCCACGATCTGCTGGAAGGCATGCACCCCTTCCTCGATCCCGCCGGTCATGCGCTCGATGGTGCGATACGCGATGTCGGTGCGCTCGCGCCCGGCGGAAACGCGCTTGACCGCTTCCTCCGTCAGCATGACGGAGGTGTTGATTCCGCGCTGGATGTCACCCAGTATGGCGCGCACGTTCTGCGTCGCGTCACGCGACTGGTCGGCCAGGATTTTCATCTCGGCGGCCACCACGGCGAAGGAACGGCCATGCTCGCCCGCCGCCGCCGCCTCGATCGCGGCGTTGAGCGCGAGCAGGTGCGAACGCTCTGACAGGTCATTGACGGTGGCGATGATCTCGCTGATCGCCTCGGTCCGTTCGGACAGCGCCACGATGTTCGAGCCACGGCCTCGGCCCCGTCATGGGTATGGGCCATGGCGCGGGCGGTTTCCTCCACCGCCTCGAGGCCGCTGGCCGAACTGTGGACGATCACCTCCGCCGAGGAAATCACCTCGCGCGCGCGCTTGCTGATCTGCGCGCCGGAATGGGTGATCTCGTCCACCGTGGCCGCCGTTTCCTGCACGGCGGCGAACTGTTCCTCCACGCTGGCGGCCTGCTGCTGGGTGGAGGCGCGGATCTCGGCCACCGCCGTATCCAGGTTCTGCGTCACCTCCCCGCTCTGGCGGGCAATTTCACGCAGGCCGTCGATCATGCGGTTCAGCCCCGCGGCAAGGCGGGCGACCTCGTCACGTTCCTCGCCCATGCCGCCCACCTTGGCGCGCGTGGCCAGATCGCCCTGCCCCACGCGCTCCATCACATGCATGATGGAGGAGATCGGCTCCATGATGGAGCGCCGCGTCCAGAACGTGACGATCAGCGCCACGACAACGGCCAGCCCCATGCCGATGGCCAGCGAGCGGCGGCTGTAGTCATACGAGGCCGCCCCCTGCGTTTCCGCCACCTGCACGCCGTGGTCCAGCAGGGAGGCGGCCCGGCTGACCTGCATGTCGATGGACTGTTCGCGGCTGTCGATACGCGACGCCTGTTCGCGCACGCTCGTGTCATTCGCCGCCCGCATGGCCTGGAACAGCATGCCCGCCGCGCGGGTATCCATCTGGAACTGGCCGGAAATATCACGCAGCTGCGCGGCGACGGTATTGAACATCTCACGCTGGTCATCGCTGCGCGCAAGGCGCCCGGCCTCTTCCGAGCGGGAGAGCACGCCCGCCAGCAGGCCCTCGGCCTCCCGCGATTTTTCATCCCAGCTTGCAATGGCGTCTTCCAGCACGCCGGGCGCGCTTTCGAAATCATGCGCGTAATAATGGGCGAGAATGGCGAGACGGCGCGCCACCAGATCGTTCTCGTTGGCGCGGATATGCGTCAGTTCGCGATAGACCGACAGATCCCGCGTGACGATGAGGGTCATTTCATCGCGCACCTCGCGGATCTGTCCCAGCGCGTAAATACCCAGCGAGACCAGAAGCAGGACACCGACCATGAAGCCGAACAGCAGGCGATTGGCGATTGTCACGGGATTTCACACTCCGACATAACGGGAAGAAAACAGGCGCGCGGGATCAATGACGGTCAGGCCGCGCCCATCGGGCAGGTGCGCCTGCGGAAAGCCCGACGGGGTGAGCGGAGTGGGTGTTCCGGCAATTTCCACCGTGCCGGTGGCCGATGTGGCCAGCAGCGCGATACGCCCCAGCGGAATGCTGGACACCGAACGCAGCAGCAGCATCACGCCCGGACTGTCCAGCCGCGCGCCCCCCAGCAGCACCGACAGGTCGAACACGGTGTACA
>NZ_BAIO01000402.1 GCF_000613305.1 Komagataeibacter kakiaceti JCM 25156 | reverse complement strand
GGGGCATGATTCCCTGTGGTTCATCATCCTTCAACTTGAAGCGGTAGCGGTTTTCAACGCCGCCGGTCAGCCACTTGCTAGCGAAGGCACGCCCGTTATCCAGATAGCATTTTTGCGGAATGCCGTAGCGTTCCACCATGTCACCAAACGCCAGACGGACCATTTCCTTGTTTTCGGAAATATCCAGACGCCATGACAGGATCATGCCGGTAAACAGATCCTGAAAGGCCACCAAAACGGGTCTTACAGGCTTCTGAATGCCCGGATAATCGACGAACACGTCAAAGACATGACCATCGACATTCACCGCCTCCATGGCATGGAAGATGGACCGATCACGTTCCTGCGCCGGGAACATGCGGCGCAGGGCGTCATTACCTTCCCGGCACAGGGTCAGAAGCGCCGGTCCCAGCGCGTCCATGCGCCGCTTGAGCGTCTTTGCTGATGGCAACTTCCATCCCTCCTTTTTGGCTTGTCCCTGCAAGCGCCGGTAGCAGTCATTGAAGGTCGGGCCAGACAGGCGCAG
Source organism: Komagataeibacter kakiaceti JCM 25156 (assembly GCF_000613305.1). Next base: position 1,657 of record NZ_BAIO01000402.1, on the reverse strand, counting down.
GTAATCGGCTTTCAGGATTTCCCATGCCTCACGCGGACACTCCGCGCGCGACTTGGCCGTGGCGTAATGCGGCGCCAGGGCGGCCAGCCAGTCGCACCGGTTGAGCCCGCGCACGTCCCGATACCAGTTGTATATCGTGGTCGTGCCTACGCCGCGCAGCGCCGCAATCTGTATGATCGCGTAATTCTTGCGCACGCCATGCTGGATCAGCGTCTCCACCGCATCCAGTATCTGGTATGCCCGACGGGCTTCCTCCTTTCTGTTCTCCGGCATGGCGTCGAAGCGCCACCACAGGTCTTCACGCTCGCGCCGGGTGCGGTCTTCATCCGGCTTCTGTGCCGCCGGATCGGCGGCCTGCATCCGCATGACCAGGGCTGCCTGTGCCGGGAGCGGCAGAGAATACATGGTGAATTCATATCCACCGCCCCGCCCATTGCGGGTGCGCCATGTCTGGCCTTCAAGGTCGGGATTTATCCAGCCTTCCGACTGGACCCGCTCATGGATGCCCTGCTTAGTGGCAGGCATGCCCGGAAGCGCCATCGCCGCCAGTTCAGCGGGCGAAAACCACTGCTGCTGTGCAATTCCCGCCATCACGGGCGGCCTTTCTGATTCATGACAGGACCAAAGCGGCATTCCTCAATCATTTCCTTCAGCGCCCCTTGTCCAACAGCCAAATCAGACAGCGTTGCGTAGGTTTCCGGCGTGAGGTGTCCGGTCGTGCAGAGTTCCCGCAGGATATCGCTGCAAAGCAATACGATGAACCCTTCCGCCGCATCCAGAGGATCAACCTTCTGACCACTACAGCCTTCGAAACCTTCGGAAAGAGCAAACTCCATCCCCGGCTGAACGCGGATAAACGTAAGGCTTGTGACGGCCATCGCTTCGTCTGTCGCCACATCCTCATCGATAAAGACCCAGCCAGCACGAACCAGACGCCTCGCCTCACCGCAGGAAGACGCGAGACCACGATCGACAAGTTCCTGAAACAGCGGATTTAGCGTGCAGTAGTCGCGCCTTTTCTGATTTGAATGCATTACCAGCTACCCCCACGCATAGCCTGCCGCCGCAGGGCATTTTCCCGCCGCGTCAGTTCTTTCTTATGTTCAGAAACCGCCGCCAGTTCGATGGCAGGCAGGTAACGCCGCTCAATCACGGCCCATCCAAATGGCTCAACCAGAAACTCCGCCAGTCGCCGGTCCTGCGTGGCGGAAATCAGCGCATTGAACCGGGGCACGCTGATCTGGTGCCCCTCCCTCTGGACGCTGGCATAGGCATTCAGCATGTTGATGCTGATGGGCCGTTCCAGAAGCTCCGACATATCCGCCCTGATCTGCTCCCGCGACCGTCCACACGTATCCAGCGATACGGAAATGGCGCGCGACAGGCGTGACGTGAACTGATTGGCGCGGATCAGTCGCGGGTCAAACCGCACAACCGGATTGGGCGGCACCCAGTCCAGCAGGGAAAGCTGCTCGGGCGCATTCCGGGTCATGCTGCTGCCCTTTCTTCTGCCTGGTAGCCGGGAAGATGCGGGGCGAAGAATTCAATGATCTGCTTGCGCTCCGCAGGGGATGCCTTACGCCAGATGCCCGCAACCTTCTCAATCACGCCCGGCGGTGTGGGCTTGGGGCGACCAGCAAGCTGGCGCACGATTTCG
>NZ_BAIO01000403.1 GCF_000613305.1 Komagataeibacter kakiaceti JCM 25156 | reverse complement strand
TCCACCTCCAGCCGCTGGGCGCGGACTGTCACCGACACCCCGGCCGCCCGCGCGGCTTCGCGCAGGAAGGCGGCTTTGCGCTGGTCCGATTCAATCAGCGTGACCCGCGCATCGGTGGCGCACGCAATGACCAGACCGGGAAAGCCGCCCCCCGACCCCATATCCACCAGCGTTACCCCGCCTGCGGGAATCTGGCGGCCAGCTGCAGGCTGTCGGCCATGTGGCGCGACCATAGATGCGGCAGGTCATGCGGGGAGACAAGATTGATACGCTGGTTCCAGCGTTGCAGGATTTCGGCATAGCGCTCCAGCCGCTCCTGTGTTTCACGTGAAACATCGGCCAGAACCGGCAGGCTGTCACTCCCCATCAGGCCATCACCGGCTTGTGGCGCACATGCGCCAGCAGGGCGACCAGCGCCGAGGGTGTGATACCGGGAATACGCTGCGCCGCCCCGAAGGTGACGGGCCGCACACGGGCCAGACGTTCCTGCATTTCCGCACTCAGCCCGCCGATCTGGCTGTAATCCAGATCCGTTGGCAGGGTCATGCGCCCCTCCGTGGCAAGCTGGCGGATTTCGCGCTCCTGCCGGAAAATATAGCCGCTATAGCGCGCCTCGGTCGCCAGATGCTGGGCGATGCGCGGCGGGAGCGCGGCAAACCATGGGGCGATCCGGCCTATGGTTTCAGGCGTGACATCGGTCGCCAGCACATCCAGCAGCGAGCGCGCACGCCCGTCAGCCGAAACATGGACGCCTGCCCTGCGCAGGAGATCAGGCGTATAGGTTTCATTGCGTGCACGCAGGGTGGCGGTGTCGATGGCGTCACGATCGGCATGGAAACGTGCGGCGCGGGCGGGACCGATACAGCCCCATTCCAGCCCGCGCGGGGTCAGGCGCAGATCCGCGTTATCAGCCGCAGGGTCAGGCGGTATTCCGCCCGCGAGGTGAACATGCGATACGGTTCCGACACGCCCTGCGTGGTCAGGTCATCAATCATGACGCCGATATAGGCATTACCCCGATCCAGTGTAACACCCTGCGCGCCCCCGGCATGCCGGGCGGCGTTGAGACCGGCGACCAGCCCCTGCGCCGCGGCTTCCTCGTACCGGTGGTGCCATTGATCTGCCCGGCAAGGAACAGGCCGGGCATGTTCTTCAGTTCCAGCGTGGGCGCCAGTTCCCGCGGGTCGATATAGTCATATTCCACCGCGTATCCCGGCCGCACGATCCGGCAGCGTTCCAGCCCCGGAATACTGTGCAGCATCTCGTGCTGCACGCTTTCGGGCAGGCTGGTGGAAATGCCGTTGGGATAGACCAGATTTCCCTCCGGATTGCCGGGCAGCCCTTCGGGCTCCAGAAAGATCTGGTGCGATTCACGCTGCGCGAAGCGCACCACCTTGTCCTCAATGGAGGGGCAGTAGCGCGGCCCCCGCCCCGAAATCGCGCCCCCGTAAAGAGCGGAAAGCTGGAGGTTCTCACGAATGATTTCATGCGTGCGGGGCGTTGTCGCCGTGATGCGGCACGACACCATGGGGTTGGTGATGGTGTCCGTCATGCGGCTGAACGGTTCGGGGGTCGCATCCCCCCTGTCTTCAGGCAGGGAATCCCAGTCGATGCTGTCACGCGCGATGCGGGCCGGGGTGCCTGTCTTGAGGCGTCCCATACGCAGGCCGCGTGCGGCCAGCCTCTCCCCCAGCGCGTTGGCGGGGCGGTCCCCTACCCGCCCGGCGGGCTGGCTGTCATGACCGATATGGATCGTACCGCGCAGGAAGGTACCCGTCGCCAGCACCACGGCGCCGGAGGAATAGGTACGCCCATCTTCACAGACCACGCCACGGACCTGCCCCTGCGCATCAACCAGCAGGTCACCCGCCGCGCCCTCGACAATATCCAGCGAAGCGGTTTCCGCCAGCAGGTCCTGTATGGCCTGCCGGTAGAGCGTGCGATCCGCCTGCGCGCGGGGACCATGCACGGCTGGCCCCTTGGAGCGGTTGAGCAGCTTGAAATGGATTCCGGCGCGATCGGCCGCACGCCCCATCAACCCGTCCAGCGCATCGATTTCGCGCACGAGATGCCCCTTGCCAATGCCCCCAATGGCCGGGTTGCACGACATGATCCCTATCGTCTCGCGCCGATGCGTCAGCAGCATCGTACGCGCGCCGGTACGCGCG
>NZ_BAIO01000404.1 GCF_000613305.1 Komagataeibacter kakiaceti JCM 25156 | reverse complement strand
CTGCGGCACGCAGGTCAACGGCATGGGGGCGCTGCTCAACGGTATTGCGATCCATGGCGGGCTGCTGGCCTGCGGGGCCTCGACCATCATCGCGGTGGACCGCATGCGCCCCGCCCTGCGCTACGCCGCCATGACCGGCCAGCAGGTCATCTATCTCCTGACCGATGACGACATGCACCGGGGCGAAAGCGCTGGCGGGTGGCAGCCGGTGGAGCAGCTGGCCAGCCTGCGCGCCATGCCCAACATGGTGGTGTTCCGCCCCGCCGACCACCGCGAAACCATGGAGTGCATGGAACTGGCCCTGCGGCGCACGGACGGGCCGAGCCTGCTGACGCTGGAATCCACCTTCCCCCTGTCCACCCCCCTGCCCGAGCGCGAGCAGCAGGGCCTCACGAACCTGTGCGCGCGTGGCGGCTATGTGCTGGCCGAAGCCGATGGCCCCCGGCAGGTGACGCTGGTCGCCACCGGGCAGGAAGCCATCATGGCGCTGGCCGCGCGCAGGCTGCTCCGGGATGAAGGGATTGCGGCGGCCGTGGTGTCCCTGCCAAGCTGGGAACTGTTCGCCGCCCAAAAAATGACGTATCGTGATGGCGTGCTGGGAATGGCACCCCGGATCGGGATAGAGGCCGCATCGGGTTTCGGATGGGAACGCTGGCTTGGACCGGACGGGCTGTTTGTTGGTATAGACGGATTTGGGGCCGCAACCGGCCCGGACCGTCCTGACAGCCCGGCCGACATCACGCCGGAGCGGATCTGCCGCGATGCGATGCGGCTGGTTCGCCCCGTTTCGGCCAGCGCCCCGATCCAAACCGCGGGAGGGAACAATGAAGCGGCCCCGCCCGGAATGGCATCGGTCGATGCCAGCGTATGAACATGTCTGACCCCTTACGGAGAAAATAAGAAAATGGCTGTCAAAGTCGCAATAAACGGTTTCGGTCGCATCGGTCGCCTGGTTCTGCGCGGCATCATCGAAAGTGGCCGTACCGATGTCGTGCCGGTTGCCATCAATGACCTTGGCAGCGTGGCGGACAACGCGCACCTGCTGTCCTATGACAGCGTTCATGGCCGCTTCCCCGCCGATGTGAAGGTGGAGGATGACAAGATCATCATCACCGCCAATGGCCGCACCTATGACCCGATCACCGTCTCGGCCGAGTCCGACCCGACCAAGGTGCCCTTCCACGGCGTGGACGTGGCGCTGGAATGCACCGGCCGGTTTACCGACAAGACCAAGGCCGCCCAGCTCATCACCGCGGGCGCGCGCAAGGTGATCGTCTCCGCCCCGGCGTCGGGCGTGGATGCCACCATCGTGTTCGGCGTGAACCAGGACATCCTGACGCGTGACATGACGGTCATCTCCAACGCCTCGTGCACCACAAACTGCCTGGCCCCGGTGGCCAAGGTGCTGGACGATACGTTCGGCATCGAATGTGGCTACATGGTCACCATCCATTCCTACACCGGCGACCAGCGCACGGTGGATACCCTGCACAAGGACCTGCGCCGCGCGCGTGGCGCGGCGCTCAACATGATCCCGACCTCCACCGGGGCCGCGCGCGCCGTGGGGCTGGTGCTGCCGCACCTGAAGGGCCGGCTTGACGGCACCGCGATTCGCGTGCCGACCCCCAATGTCTCGCTCGTCTCGCTGGACTTCGTGCCCAAGAAGGCCCCGGCCTCGGTCGAGGAAGTGAACGAAGCCATGCGCAAGGCCGCCGCGGCTGGCCCGCTGAAGGGGATCCTCGCCTACAACACCGCGCCGCTGGTCAGCACGGATTTCAACCACTCCCCCGCCTCGTCCACCTTTGACGCGACCCAGACCGCCGTGATCGACGGTGGCAAGCTGGTGCGCATCTGTAGCTGGTATGACAATGAATGGGGCTTCTCCAACCGCATGGCCGATACCGCTGCCGTATTCGGAGCACTGTAAATGGTCGCCGCCAATTTCAAGACGCTGGACCAGCTTGATGCCAAGGGCAAGAAGGTGCTCCTGCGTGCCGATCTGAATGTTCCGGTGCGGGACAGGCAGATTACCGATGCAACGCGCATCCTGCGCCTGCTGCCCACCATCGAGGAACTGGCCCAGAAGGGTGCGAAGGTGATTGTGGTCAGTCACTTCGACCGCCCCAAGGGCCAGCGCGTGGCCGCCATGTCGCTCGGCCCGA
>NZ_BAIO01000405.1 GCF_000613305.1 Komagataeibacter kakiaceti JCM 25156 | reverse complement strand
GCATCTGCCGCAGCACCACGATCCACGCGCTGGCCGACCCCGTGGCGTAGAACAGCGCCGCCACCAGCAGCGCCAGCACGCCGGGCGATGATGTCCATTTCCACTGCAACCATGACAGGTCCACTGGCGCCTGATTGCAGGCGGCGAAAATAATCAGCGCCACGATCACGGGCAGGGTAATGACAAGACGTATCATGATCCTGCTTCCCTACCGCCAACAACGGGGGCAGGCAAGGAAATCAATTCATCGGGGGTGCTGCTTGATCGGGCGCGACAGGCGTGGTTGCCTGCGTTATCGGGGCGTGAATGGCCCCTGCGACCGCAACGGGAGCGAAACAATGGGCAAGGTTGTCATTTTTCGTACGACGGCGCGCCGCGATGAATCATGGGCGGTGGTGGCCCGCACCGGGGGCGGCACATGCATTGCCAGCATCTACCCCACCCGCGCCGGGGCCGAAGCCGACTGCGAATGGCGCGACAGGCAGGTCGCCGCCTATCGCGCGTTTCTTGAACGCAACGACATACCCGTTCCCCATTACAGCATCCGCCCCTATCGGCGCGCGGATCTGCCGCGCGCATGGCGGCCGTTGCCCGCGCTGGGGTTCCTGCATGGACAGTGCCGATAGCAGGGATGAGTTGCTTTTGATCCCGTGACAGGCAAAATCGCGCCCAGGCCGCCGACTGTAAACGGAGATTCCATGACCGACACGCCTTCCGCCCTTTCTCCCGTTCTGGAACAGGCGGACCATGCCCTTGACGCGGCCCTTGAACGGCTGTTCGCGTTCCTGCGCATCCCCAGCATTTCCACCCAGCCCGAACACGCGGTCGACTGCCGGTGCGCGGCCCAGTGGCTGCGTGATGAACTGGACAGTCTCGGCTTTGACGCCCGCCTGTGCGAGACGCCGGGCCACCCCATCGTGATCGCCCATGACCGCACGCCGCCCGCGGGCCCGCATGTGCTGTTCTATGGCCATTATGACGTGCAGCCCGTCGATCCGCTGTCACTGTGGAAGACCGGGCCGTTCGAGCCCGTTCTGGTCACGGGCAAGGATGGCGTGCGGCACATCGTCGCGCGCGGGGCATCGGACGACAAGGGTCAGGTCATGACCTTCATCGAGGCCCTGCGCGCCATCCGCGCGACACTGGGCACGCTGCCGGTGCGCGTCTCGCTGCTGATCGAAGGGGAGGAGGAATGCGGCGGCCCCAATCTCATCCCCTTCATGGAGGAGCACCGCGACGAACTGCGCGCCGATGTCGGACTGATCTGCGATACGGCGATGCTGCCCGGCGTGCCCGCCATCACCACCACGCTGCGCGGCATGGTGGGGGAGGAAATCCACCTCCGCTGCGCGGACCGTGACCTGCATTCCGGCATTTACGGCAACGCCGCGCGCAACCCGGTGGAACTGCTGTGCCAGGCCCTCGCCTCCATCCGCGATGCGCGGAGCGGGCGCGTGACGCTTCCCGGCTTTTACACGGGCGTGCAGGATCCGCCCCAGGCGCTACGCGCGCGCTGGGCCGAGATCGCGCCCGATGACGCGACCTTCCTGGGGGAAGTCGGGCTTTCGGTCGCAGCGGGGGAGACAGGCTACACCGCCATCGAACAGACATGGTGCCGCCCCAGTTTCGAGATCAACGGCATCTCCGGCGGTTACGCCGATGAAGGGTTCAAGACCGTGCTGCCGGGCGAGGCCGTGGCCAAGGTCTCGTTCCGGCTGGTCGCGGGGCAGGATCCCATCCGCATCCGGCAGGCCTTCTGCGCGCGCGTGCGCGAGATGCTGCCCGAAGACTGCACCGTAACCTTCACGCCCTATGGCGGGTCCATGGCCTGCACCGTGCCCCCGGCCACGTTCGGCCTGCAACCCGCCCTTGCGGCGCTGGGGGCGGAATGGGGCACGCCCGCCGTGACCATAGGCTGCGGCGGGTCGATTCCCGTGGCGGGCGACATGCAGCGCATACTGGGCATGTCGGCGCTGCTGGTGGGTTTCGCGCTGGATGATGACCGCGCCCATTCCCCCAACGAGAAATATGACCTGACCTCCTTCCACAAGGGCATCCGGTCATGGATCCGCATCCTGCACGCCATGGCGGCGCCCCATGCGTGAACACCCGCGCCCGCTGGCCCTGACCATGGGCGATCCCGCCGGGATCGGGCCGGAAATC
>NZ_BAIO01000406.1 GCF_000613305.1 Komagataeibacter kakiaceti JCM 25156 | reverse complement strand
CCGCCCCCCGCATACCGAAACCAGAAGAAGATGACCGAAACCAGCACCCCACCGGACAGCGCCACCCCCGCCTATGACTTCCACACGGCAGAACCACAGTGGCAGGAACGCTGGGCGTCTTCGGGCATCTTCAATGTTCCCGACGTGCCGCCCGCCGACCGGCCCAAATACTATGTGCTGGAAATGTTTCCCTACCCGTCGGGCCAGTTGCACATGGGCCATGTGCGCAACTACACGCTGGGCGACGTGGTGGCGCGCTACAAGCGGGCGCGCGGTTTCAGCGTGCTGCACCCGATGGGGTGGGACGCGTTTGGCCTGCCCGCCGAAAACGCGGCGCGCGAACGCGGCGTGCATCCGGGCAAATGGACGATGGACAACATCGCCGCCATGCGCGCGACGCTCAAGCGGCTTGGCTTCTCGTTCAACTGGGATCGTGAGATCGCGACCTGCCTGCCGGACTATTATGGCAAGCAGCAGAAGCTGTTCGTGGACATGCTCAAGGGCGGGCTGGTCGAACGGCGGGAAAGCTGGGTCAACTGGGATCCCGTGGACCAGACCGTGCTGGCCAACGAACAGGTGGTGGACGGGCGCGGCTGGCGCTCCGGCGCGCTGATCGAACAGAAAAAGCTCTCGCAGTGGTTCCTGCGCATCACCCGTTTCGCGCCGCAACTGCTTGAGGGCCTGTCCACCCTGCCGCGCTGGCCCGAGCGGGTGCGCACCATGCAGGAACGCTGGATCGGCCGTTCGGAGGGCGCGCGCGTCCGCTTCGGGCTGCATGAGCCCCCCACGGGTTTCGATACCGACCTTGATTCGGTGGAGGTGTTCACCACCCGCCCCGATACGCTGTTCGGCATGTCCTTCCTCGCCATCGCGGCCGATCACCCGCTGGCGGCCAAGGTCGCGGCCACAAATGCGCAGGCCGCTGAATTCATTGCCGAATGCCACCGTCTGGGCACATCGGAAGAAGCGATCGAAACCGCTGAAAAGCGCGGATTCGACACGGGCCTGCGCGTGACTCACCCGTTCATGCCCGACCGTTCCTTCCCGGTCTGGATCGCGAATTTCGTGCTGATGGATTACGGCACGGGCGCGGTGTTCGGCTGCCCCTGCGGCGACCAGCGCGATTTCGATTTCGCGCGCAAATACAACCTGCCCTTCGCCACGGTCATCCTGCCGCCCGGCGCGGAGGCCGCGACCTTCACCGCCACGGACAAGCCGTATGAGGGACAGGGCACGCTGTTCAATTCCGGCTTTCTGGACGGCATGGACACCGACGCCGCGAAGAAGGAAGCCATCACCCGGCTGGAGGGCCTGGGCATTGGCCAGGGCGTGGTCAACTGGCGCCTGCGCGACTGGGGCATTTCGCGCCAGCGTTACTGGGGCTGCCCCATTCCCGTCATCCACTGCACCGATTGCGGCGCGCAGCCGGTGCCCGACGACCAGCTTCCCGTCATCCTGCCCGAGGACGTGACATTCGACCGCCCCGGCAACCCGCTGGAACACCACCCGACATGGAAGCATGTCGCCTGCCCGTCCTGCGGCAAGCCCGCGCTGCGCGAGACGGATACCTGCGACACGTTCGTGGACAGTTCGTGGTATTTCGCCCGCTTCACCGCCCCCCGCGCGGCCACGCCCACCCTGCCCGCCGCCGCCGATGGCTGGCTGCCGGTGGATCAGTATATCGGCGGGATCGAACATGCGATCCTGCACCTGCTCTATGCCCGCTTCTTCACCCGCGCGATGCATGAGACGGGCCACCTGCATGTGGATGAACCCTTTGCCGGGCTGTTCACGCAGGGCATGGTCAACCACGAAAGCTACCGTGACGCCGAAGGCAACTGGCTCTACCCCGAGGAAGTCGAGCGCGGGGCCAACGGCGCCACCCGCCGCGACACCGGCGCGCCCGTCACCATCGGGCGGGTGGAGAAAATGTCCAAGTCCAAGCGCAACACGGTGGCCCCCGTCGCCATCATCGAGCGTTTTGGCGCGGATACGGCGCGGTGGTTCGTGCTGTCCGACAGCCCGCCGGAACGTGACATGGAATGGACCGAATCCGGTGTCGCCGCTTCGGCCCGCTTCCTCCAGCGCCTGTTCCGCGTCGTGCGCGCCGTGGCCGAACAGACCCCGGCGGCAGCCCGTGCCCCGATACGTTCTCC
>NZ_BAIO01000407.1 GCF_000613305.1 Komagataeibacter kakiaceti JCM 25156 | reverse complement strand
AGGCGGCCGTCATCCGCGTCGGTATGGTCGCCCGCGATCAGGTCCAGACCGGCGATACGCCCGACCTCATGGCCTTCCACCACCACGTTGCCCTGCGCCGTCACGGCGGAAAGCAGGGCGTCATGCCCCCCTTCATCCAGCCGGCGGATGAGGCTGGTGGCGCGACGGTCCACAAAGCGGGCGGTCAGTTGTTCATGCAGGATGTCGGACAGCCGGTCTTCGGCCTCACGGGTGCGGGCCTGCCAGTGCTCGGCATTGGCGATCCAGCCGGTGCGCGAGGCGATGTAACTGCATACCCGGATGCCCGCCAGCCGTTGCATGAGCGAATCTATGGTGCCCTCCGTATGGAAGAAACTGGCGATCTGCCTTTCCATCCATGCGGCGGGAATGCGCCCGTCATGGATGATATGGGTGAAAATCCGCCCGCACAGGCGAATATGGCTGTCATCGCCCAGTTTGCGGAAATCGGGGATCTGGCAGCTTTCCCACAGCAGCCGTGTCGCGGCGCGGGAGTGCACGAGGGGGCGGATCTCGGTATTTCCCGCCAGGGCGGCAAGGGCCAGCATGTCGCTGGCCTCGTGCCCCGCGGTCAGTTCCGGGCGGGGGGAGGAATGGTTGAGACTGCGCAGCAGGGCTTCGGGTGATGAGAAATCCAGCGCGCTGTTGCGCCATGACAGGCGTGTCAGCGGGTCAAGCGATGCTGCTCCACCGCTTCGGCCAGTTCCTCATGTAGCGCGGGGCAGGTGCCGGTGGTGCCGAATGTGCCATCGCGCAGTCCCCGCCCGGCCCGCCCGGCCACCTGCGCGATCTCACCGGCATTGAGGGGGCGGACGCGCGTGCCGTCGAATTTGGACAGGCTGGCGAAGGCGACATGGTTGACATCCATGTTCAGCCCCATCCCGATCGCATCGGTCGCGACGAGGTAATCGACCTCCTTTTCCTGGTACAGCGCCACCTGCGCGTTGCGTGTGCGCGGGGAAAGCTGGCCCATGACGATGGCGCATCCCCCCCGCCTGCGGCGGAGCAGTTCGGCGATGGCGTAAACCTCGCTGGCGGAAAACGCGACAATGGCCGAGCGCGGGGGCAGGCGCGTGAGCTTGCATGCCCCCGCATGGGCAAGCTGGGACAGGCGGGGCCGATGTTCGATCTCGATCCCCGGCACCAGCTGGCGGATCAGGTTGCGGATGGTGTCGGCACCCAGAAACATGGTCTCCGCCGTGCCGCGCGCATGCAGCAGCCGGTCGGTAAAGATGTGGCCCCGATCAGGATCGGCGCAGAGCTGGATTTCATCCACCGCCACGAATTCCACCCGCCGGTCCAGCGGCATGGCCTCCACCGTGCATGAAAACCAGCGTGCCCTGGGCGGCACGATCTTTTCTTCCCCCGTTATCAGGGCGACGGCGTGCGCGCCCTTGCGCGCGACCATGCGGTCGTAATTTTCCCGCGCCAGCAGCCGCAGCGGGAAACCGATGATCCCGCTGGAATGGGCAAGCAGGCGTTCAATGGCCAGATGGGTTTTTCCGGTATTGGTCGGGCCGAGCACGGCCCGGACCTTCATGTCGGAATGGGGGCCGGAACCATGTCCGGCCACAGTGCGATAGGGGCCACCAGGACCCGAGGGTACACCCGTCATGCATCATGCTCCGGCCAAGCGGCGGCAAATGCAAGCAAAACCACATGCGGCTTGCGTTGCGCGGTGGCCGGACGCACGCTGCCATGAACAAAACGCGGCAGGGAGGGCGTTTGATGAACATGTTGGAAAATCCGGACTGTCTGGTTCTGGCGGAAGATGTGGCCGGTCAGGATGTGGGCGTGGTGCATGCCATCCGTCCCGCGGCACTTGATGATCTGGACAGCATCGTGGGGGCGGCGGCGGCGCGTTTTGCCGGACAGGCCGGATTTGCCGCCCGTTACGGGCAGGTGCAGCTTCTGCCCGGTCCGGATGGCAATGTCACGACCGCCCTGCTGGGGGTAGGGGAGGAAAAGGACGGCGCCGATCCGTTCGTGTTTGGCGCGCTGGCCGATTCGTTGCCTCCCGGCCCGTGGCGTGTCAGCGCGCCGGCGGATATCGGGGCGGCGGATATCGCCCTTGGTTTCTGCCTCGGGGCGTATCGCATGCCAGCTTTCGGGCGGGACGTGGCCCCGGCGGCGGCA
>NZ_BAIO01000408.1 GCF_000613305.1 Komagataeibacter kakiaceti JCM 25156 | reverse complement strand
CCACCGGCTCCGGCCGGGGGGCTGCATGGGGGCGGGCGCGTGGTCGGCATGGGTCATGATTTGAAACTTCCCTTCCAGAAGAAGCCGTTTCCGGTAAAAACGACCAGTGATATAGCTGCTGGCGGGAGTAAGAAGAACCATGACTGAAATGCGCCTGACATTGCGGCTTGACGCAAATGGCACCCCCCTGCTTGGGCATGGCAAGATCCGGCTGCTGGAACAGATCGGCCAGACGGGCTCCATTTCAGCCGCGGCGCGGGTCATGGGCATGTCCTACCGCCGGGCGTGGCTGCTGGTCGAGGCCATGAACACCACCTTCACGCAGCCACTGGTTTCCGCCCGGCCCGGCGGCGGCGGGGGTGCTGGCCTTTCACCCGAAGGGGAAGCCGTGCTGCGCCTGTACCGTGAGATCGAGGACGCGGCCCGTGATGCGACCCGCGCCCCGCTTGCGGCACTGGGGGCGATGTGCGCCCCCATGCCGTGAAAAAGACATGAGTGTGATATTACATTCATATCAGCACCTGCATGGCCAGAATAAGAAGCCAGAATAACAAGAATGAACCGGAGTTCAGCGCAGTGTTACGACGTGATTTCATGAAAGCGGGAACCGCCCTTTCCGCCCTGTCCCTGTCGGGCATGGGCGCGATCCGGACCGCCAGGGCGACCCAGAGCGGCAATTTCGATTCCACGACCGTACGCACCCTGGCGCACCAGCTTTCGCAGCAGGCCTATCAGGCCCCGTCGCAGACCCTGCCTTCCGCCCTGCGCAACCTGAACTTCGATCAGTACAACTCCATGTCCTTCCGTTCGGAACAGGCATTGTGGCATGGGGAGAATCTGGGTTTCGATGTCGAGTTCTTTCCGCGCGGGTATCTGTACGCGCCCCGCATCGACATGCACGAGGTCATTGACGGGCAGGCCCGCCCCATCACCTTCAGCCCGGACATGTTCGACTACGGCGATCCCGCTGCGGGTGAATGACGATATCGGTTTTGCCGGACTGCGCCTGCGCGCGCCGATCAACACGCCCGGCGTGATGGAGGAATTCTGCGTCTTTCTGGGCGCATCCTATTTCCGCGCCGTGGCGAAGGGGCAGAATTACGGCCTCTCGGCGCGCGGCTTCGCCAATGGCACAGGCGACCCGGCGGGGGAGGAGTTCGCCCTGTTCCGCGCCTTCTGGCTGGAAAAGCCCAAGGCGGGGGTGGACAGCGTCGTGGTGCATGCCCTGCTTGACAGTCCCTCCCTCGCCGGGGCGTTCCGCTTCACCATCCGGCCGGGCGAGACCACGATATTCGATGTCCAGTCCTATCTCTATCCGCGCAAGGCCATTGCGGAATCCGGCATCGCGCCGCTGACGGGCATGTTCTACTTCGATGCCAACGACCGTACCCGCGTGGATGACTGGCGGCCCGCCGCCCATGACAGCGAGGGGCTTTCGATGTGGACCGGCAGCGGCCAGCAGTTGTGGCGGCCGCTGCGCAACCCGCGTGATCTCCAGTTCTCGGCCTTCAGCGATGTCAGGCCGCATGGCTTCGGTCTCATGCAGCGCAAGCGCGCCTTTGCCGATTTCGAGGATGTGGCCCTGAATTATGAAAAGCGTCCCTCGCTGTGGATCGAACCGATCGGGGACTGGGGCATGGGCGCGGTTGATCTGGTGGAAATTCCCACACCCAACGAGGTGAACGACAATATCGTTTCCTTCTGGCGGCCCCAGCAGCCGCTGGACCAGGGGCATGAATACATCTTCACCTACCGCATGTACTGGGGCTGGGACACGCCGTGGCCCACGAAGCTCGCCCGCGTGGCCGCCACGCGCGTGGGGGAATCGACGGATGATTCGCATACCCGGTTCTTCGACCTCGATTTCGTGGGCGCGCCGTTCCAGAACCTGCCGGACAAGCCGCATTTCCACCTGCAATGCCGGACTTCGGCGGGTGAAATCCGCAATGTGGTGGTTGAACCGGTTCCCCCCATCCATGGCTGGCGCAGTACGTTCGAATTCGCGCCGGGAGACGCCAAGGTGGCGGAACTGAACTGCGTGCTGGCCGATGATAACGGCCCCGTATCGGAAGAATGGGTCTATCGATGGACGCCGTAGGCGGTCTGGCGTCTTCGGGGCCGCCGCCGCGCGGTCCGTCCACCCTGCTGCCGCA
>NZ_BAIO01000409.1 GCF_000613305.1 Komagataeibacter kakiaceti JCM 25156 | reverse complement strand
GCCGCGCTGGCGGGCAAGTGGGACGAGGCCGCGACCCATTACCTCAACGCCCCGTCCGACCAGATCATGAACCTGCTGCGCCCGCTGCTGCGCGCATGGGCGCTGCAGGGCGCGGGCAAAACGGACGAGGCCCTGGCCACGCTGGAACCCGCGCGGCTGGATCATACACTGGGGGGCTACTATACGCTGCACGCCGCCCTGATCGCCCAGCTTGGCGGCATGCAGATGCGCGCGGACACCCTGTTCCGCCAGTCCACCAGCATGACCGGGGGCGACCTGTTCACCACGCTGGTACTGGCGCACTGGCTGATCACGCAGGGGCAGGAAGCGCAGGCGCAGGCCATGCTTAACGAGCGCATCGCGGGCATGCCGGTGCTGGAGGTGGCGCGCGCCAACATCATGGCCATGGTCAGGCGGCCGGTCGTGACCCATGCGGCGCAGGGGTTGGCGCAGGCCTATGGCTGGTGGCCCTGCTGATCGACCAGCAGCTTTACGCCCATGACGGCGATGAGGAACGCCAGCCCGACGTCGCGCAGGAAATCGGAACCCTGCGCGGGACCGAGCAGATGATGCTGCGCATGGCGCTGCTGCTGGATCCGGCGGATTCCGAGGCGCGGCTCCTGCTGTCCTCCATGCTGCATGCGCGCAAGCAGGACCGGCTGGCGCGGGAGGCGCTGGACGGCGCACCGGCCGATGACCCGCTTCTGGCCGTCTACCGGACCGAGCAGGCGGATCTGGATGTCATGATGGGCAACCGCGAACAGGCGGCGCGGGAACTGCGCGACCTGCTGCAACAGTCCCCCGATGACCGCATGCTGTGGAGCAGCCTGGGCGACGCCCTGCTGGACCAGCAGAAATGGCCCGAGGCGCTGGACGCTACCAGCACGCCACGGCGCTGGTGCCGCACCGGCTGGAGGGCGATGACTGGCGGCTTCTGTTCGGTCAGGCCATAGCGCAGGAACGCCAGAACCACTGGCCGCAGGCGCGCGCGCTGCTCCAGCAGGCGCTCCAGCTTGCCCCCAACGAGCCGGAACTGCTGAACTATCTTGGTTATTCCATGGTCGAATACGGTGAAAACCCGGTCATGGCGGAAACCTACCTGCGCCGCGCGCTGGCGCTGGCCCCGGCGGATAACCAGATCCGTGACAGCGTGGGCTGGGTGCTCATGCGTCTGGGCCATGTGACGGAGGGGCTGCCCCTGCTGGAACAGGCCGTTGAACAGATGCCGCAGGATCCGGCCATCAATTATCATCTGGGCGTTGCGTACTGGATGGCGGGCCGCAGGCTGGAGGCGGTGAATGAATGGCAGAACGCCATCCAGTTCCAGCCCGACCCGCTGGACCGCCGCAAGATCACGGCCGCCCTCGATTACGCCCGGGCGTGGAAGGGGAATGCGTCTTCCACCCTTTCCCTTCCGGCCGATCTCAAGCCCGTGGCCACGCCCGCCTCTCCCCCATCCCCGGCAAACGGAACCCGTCACTGATGTCTTCGCTGCACGAACTGGCCCATGCAAAGATCAACCTGTACCTGCATGTTACCGGGCGGCGGGAAGATGGCTATCACCTGCTGGACAGCCTGGCCGTTTTCGCCGGGGCGGCGGATGAGCTGGAACTGACCCGTGGCGCGGGGCTGGGCGGGAATGTGAACCTGCGCGTCGAGGGCAGTTTTTCCCCCGGTCTGCAGGGCGATCAGGCGGATAACCTGATCGTGCGCGCGGGCAGGCTATTGTGTGAACATGTGGGGCCGGACGTGGTGCGCCACCTGCCCGATGTTGACATCGTACTGCGCAAGGAACTGCCGGTGGCGTCGGGAATCGGCGGTGGCTCGGCGGATGCGGCGGCGGCGCTGCGGCTGCTGCGCGATGTGTGGAAACTGTCCATTCCGCGCCAGCAGTTCCTTATGCTCGCAACCCGGCTGGGGGCCGATGTGCCGGTCTGTGTGGAGCAGCTTGCCGCGCGGATGGAAGGCATAGGGGAGGAACTGTCCAGCGCGCCCCGGCTGCCCGAATGCGGGATCATGCTGGTCAATTGCGGGCAGAGCGTCTCCACCCCGCAGGTCTTCCGCGCGCGCGATCCCGGCTTCACGCCGCGCGCGGACCTGCCGGCGCAATGGAATACGCTGGCCGACATGGTGCGCGACCTGTCCACGCAGAC
>NZ_BAIO01000410.1 GCF_000613305.1 Komagataeibacter kakiaceti JCM 25156 | reverse complement strand
TCATGCCCTGTGCCGGTGGACGCCCCGCGGTTCATGACCGCCAGCGTCAGTGACAGCACCATGAAGGCCGTGCCCAGCACGGCGGTGGAGCGCGTGAGCAGCGTTGCCGTGCCGCGCCCGGACATGAAGGACCCCATGCCCTGCGAGCCACCGATTCCAAGGCCGCCACCCTCGCTGCGCTGGATCAGGATGGTGCCGATCAGCGCGATGGTGACAAACAGGTGCAGTAAAAGAAGAACTGTGATCATGCGTCTTTCCAGTTGATCCCCGCTGGCCGCGCGGCAATCACGACGGCCGGGCGGCGCGGACAAGCGGCACGAAGGTGTCGGCCTTCAGGCTGGCATTGCCCACCAGCGCCCCGTCCACGTGTTCGACAGGCAGGATATCGGTGACATTGCGTTCGTTAACGGACCCACCATAAAGGATTCGGATCGTTTTGCCAGCTTCCCCGAACTGGCGCACCAGTTCCTCGCGGATGAAGCGTGACATATCGGCAATATCCTGCTGCGAGGCCGCCGTGCCGGAGCCGATGGCCCATATCGGCTCATAGGCCACGATGCCACGGAAGCCCTGCGGCAGGGAGCCCTGTATCTGCCAGCCCACCGTCTCTTCTGATTCGCCGGCGGCGCGCTGGTCGGCGTTTTCGCCCACGCAGACGATGGGGGTCAGCCCCGCCGCCAGGGCGGCGACGGCCTTTTCACGCACCGTCTCGTCAAGTTCATGATGTTCGCCACGGCGTTCGGAATGGCCAAGGATGACATACTCCACCCCCAGATCGACCAGCATCGGGGCGGAAATATCGCCTGTATGCGGTCCCGCCCTGTCCTGATGGCAGTCCTGCGCGCCCAGGGCGATCCCGGCCTGCTTCAGCGCGGGGGCCAGCCGGGCGAGTTGTGTGAAGGGGGGGCAGACCACCACATCGGCCCGCGTGGGCAGGGCGGCCAGTTCCGTGGCCAGCCCGTTCACCAGGGCGTCGGCCTCCGCGCTCAGGCCGTTCATTTTCCAGTTGCCAACAATTATCTGCTTCATGTTTCCACTCCGGCCCCTGTCTGTCCGTGTCGCCACGCTGTGCAGGGTATGGCTGTCAGGGCGCGCAGCCTACACCATGCCGCCCCCGGCGTTGCAACCCGCCCGCGCGCACAACGGGTGCGCAAGCACGGTAGTGCTGGTCAAACCGCCAGTGTGACCGTATGGTGCGCGACCGGAAAACAGGAGCCCCGCAGGGCGCGTTGCGTGCATGCCATTTTCCGTCCGCCTTTATCTTGGTCCTGGTGCAGGTTTTTCATGCTATCTTTTCTGTGTCGCGTGTTCATCGATTCATGGGTGGGACGCATCGTCGCCGGGCTGTTTTTCCTTGCCTTCATTGGCTGGGGCGTGGGCGATGTGCTGATGGGCATCGGCACGGAACGCGCCGATGTGGTGGCCCGGGTGGGCGAGCAGACCATTCTGCTCCAGACCTACCAGAACGCGCTCCAGTCCGAGATGCCGCAGGTCGCGCAGTCCATGCACCTGTCCGATCCGTCCCAGATTCCCCCCGCCACGCGTGAGCAGGTGGCCCAGCAGGTGCTCCAGCGCCTGGTGCTTCAGGCCGAAATCGCGCTGGCGGCCGACCGGCACGGCCTGATCGTGCCCGATTCCTCGGTGCGCGACGAGATATTTTCCATCCCCGCGTTCAAGGGGCGGGACGGCCATTTCGATCGCGCCCTGTTCAACGACCGCCTGCGCCGCACCGGCATGTCGGAGGGAAGGCTGGTCGATCTCGTGCGGCAGGAACAGGCGTCGCGCATGCTGCTCCAGCCGATTCGCGATGGCGTGGGCGCGCCCGATGTGATGACCCGCCGCCTGTTTGATTTCGAGGCCCAGACCCGCACCATGGATCTGGTGCGCGTGCCCTTTGAAAGCCAGCCGGTCACCGCCACCCCGACCGGGGCCCAGCTTGCGCGCTACTACGCCAACCACCCGTGGGAATTCCAGGCCCCCGAATACCGCCATGCCCGCATTGTCGTGCTGTCGGCGGATACGATCGGCCATCAGCTCGACATTCCGGACGTCGCCCTGCGTGAGGCCTATCAGGCCCAGTCCCATACATTCAATACGCCCGAGCGGCGCACCGTGCAGATCGTGACCGTGCCGACGCAGGACCGCGCGGTCGC
>NZ_BAIO01000411.1 GCF_000613305.1 Komagataeibacter kakiaceti JCM 25156 | reverse complement strand
CCTCATCCCGCGCGCGGAGCCTTTGCGCCGCTGGCCCGTTTGGGTCGCGTGACAGGGCCGGAATAACCGGATTCCAACTAACTTCTTGCTCCGGACAGGGGAGAATGGCATTGCCCGCTAATGCTTAACCGCCTGTATGCCCGCATCATTGCGCTGGCTGCCAGTCCGCACGCCGCCATCTGGCTGGCCGTCATCGCCTTTGCCGAGGCCAGCGTCTTCCCGCTGCCGCCCGACATCATGCTCGTACCCATGGTGCTGGCCTGCCGGGAACGCGCGTTCCGTCTGGCGGCCATCTGCACGCTGGCCAGCGTGTGCGGGGCCATACTGGGCTGGACCATCGGCGCGTTCCTGCTGGACTATGCCGCCATGCCCATCGCGCGGTTCTATCATGCCGAAAACACACTGCATGCCCTGCAGGAACGCTTCCGTGAATGGGGGGTGTGGATCGTCCTGTTCAAGGGGCTGACCCCCATCCCGTTCAAATTCGTCACCATCGCCAGCGGGGCCGCGCATTTTTCGCTGCCGCCGTTCCTGCTGGCCTGCGCCGTGACCCGTGGGGCGCGGTTCTTCCTGCTCGCGGCCCTGCTGCGCCGCTTTGGCGCGCCCATACAGGATTTTATCGAACGCAGGCTGCCGCTGGTGGCGCTTATGTTCGCGGTGGCGCTGCTGGGGGGCGTGGTGGCGCTGAAATATATCTGAGCGCCCGCATCAGGGCTTGCCTGCCCGCGTGGCAGTGTTCGGCCCCGGCGGGCCGTGATAGGCTGCGCGCCTTGTCATTTCATTCCGCGCGGCCAACCATGCGCCGGGCGGGTATCTATCCACGGGTGGGGAGCATAATTCATGCCGCAGCAGGTTGCTGTCATTACCGGAGCGGGCGCGGGAATCGGCCGCGCCACGGCGCGTACACTGGCGCGCGCGGGATGCGATGTCGCCCTGATCGGTCGTAACCGCGACCGGCTGGCTGACGCGGCGGCCGAACTGCGCGAACTCAATATCCGCACCCATATCGCCTGCGCCGACGTAGCCGACGCGGCGGCCGTCGAACAGGCCGCCGAGGAGATCGAGGAACAGCTCGGCCCCATCACGCTCTGGATCAACTGTGCCGGGGCGACCGTAACCGGCCAGATCGCTGCCCTGGGCGCCGATGAGATCCGGCGCGCGACGGAAGTCACCTATCTGGGCACCGTCAACGGCACGCGCGCGGCGCTGAGCCGCATGCGGCGGCGCGGGCATGGCACGATCGTCAACCTTGACCGGCTGGCCAGCCAGCGCCCGCCGCCGCTCCAGTCGGTGGAAAACGGGCGCGCGCCGCTGTCCGCGCCTTTTCCGAAAGCCTGCGGCCCGAAATCCTGCATGATGGGGACCGCATCCACATCGCGCTGGTTCACCTGCCCGCCATCAACACGCCGCGCTTTTCATGGACGCGGAACCATACCGGCAAGCACCTGAAGCCGATGGGCCCGGTCTATGAACCGAAATCGCGGCCGAGGCCATCTGCCGGGCCGCCTTCGGGCGGGAACGGGACATCTGGGTGGGCCTGTCGGGCATGCGCAACTGGGTGCTGAGCACCTTCCTGCCCGGCCTATCGGACCGCTGGCTGGCGGGCAAGGGGTATGGCCGACAGATGGAAAAAATGCCGGTTACGGGCGATGAACCCGATGACCTGTTCGAGACCGTACCGGGCGCTTACGCCGCCCATGGCCGTTTTGACATGATCACCCGCAAGGGCATGCCGCTGTTCCTGACCAGCCGCCACGCCCAGTTCGCCACGGTGGCGGGGCTGTTGGGGATGCTGCTGTTCGCGCTGCGCCGCAGGCGGGGCTGAAAACACGACGGCTTTTTAGAAGCTGCTTGGAAACAAGCAATTGAAATAAAACAATAAAAGTTTTTGGGTGCCGCCTTTTTTCAAAAAGGCGGCGTTCCCTGAAGCTTTCTGAAAACAGCCCCTTGCCTACCTGCTGGCGTCCCGCGCCATCAGGCAGGGAGTGATGCGGCCGAAGAGGCCACCCGCGCCCCGCCACGGTACAGATCCCCCGCCCAGACCCACCATTTCGCGCGCTGGACACCCGCCCGCGCGGCCCGTGCGGCGGCGGGACTGTCAAACAGGGCGTAGCAGGTGGCCCCCGATCCGCTCATGCGCGCAAGGCGGCA
>NZ_BAIO01000412.1 GCF_000613305.1 Komagataeibacter kakiaceti JCM 25156 | reverse complement strand
CCAGCGGTGACGGGTCAGCAGCCGCACGCCGCGCCCCGCAAGCCGGGCAAGCCACGCGCGCAGCAGGGGGGACGCCTTCATGGCGCGGGGAAAGATCCGGCCGCTGCTGCCGGTAAAACAGGACTGCCCCAGCCCCTGCGCCCATTCCACCATGTCGCGCGGGGAAAAGGCGGACAGCGCGGCTTCCATCATCGGGCGCGCCGCGCCGTAGCGCGCGGCGAACAGATCGGCGGTTTCGGAATGGGTCAGGTTGAGGCCACCGCGCCCGGCCATGAGCAGCTTGCGGCCCATGGTGGGCATCTGTTCCGCCACGCTGACGGCGCAGCCCCGCGCGGACAGGACTTCAGCCGCCGCCAGCCTGCCGGGCCGCCGCCAATAATGGCGACATGCGGTCTGGAAACGAATTCGATCATCAGATGATGTAATCAATCGGGGGCAATGTCTGGTCCATGGTGAAGGCGGGCAGGCTGGAATGCCGCGTGCCCACCACGCGGGCCGGATTGCCGACAACGGTGGTGTAGGGCGCCACGGATTCCAGAACAATGGACCCCGCGCCGACCTTGGCCCCCTCCCCGATTTCGATATTGCCCAGAATCTTGGCCCCCGCCCCGATCAGCACGCCACGGCGCACCTTGGGGTGGCGGTTGCCTATGTTCTTGCCCGTGCCGCCCAGGGTCACGCCCTGCAGCAGCGAGACATCATCCTCCAGCACCGAGGTCTCGCCAATGACGATGCCGGTGCCATGGTCGAGCAGGATGCGCCGCCCCAGCCGGGCAGCGGGATGGATATCGACCGCGAACAGCTCGGAGCAGCGACTTTGCAGGTGCAGCGCGAGATAGCCGCGCCGGTTATGCCACAGCCAGTGGGCCACGCGGTGCCCCTGCACGGCGTGGTAGCCCTTGAAGAACAGGAAAGGCGTCACGTAATCCGCCGTGGCCGGGTCGCGCTCACGTATGGCGACCAGATCCGCCGCCGCCGCGCCCACGATGTCGGGGTCGGCCTCGAACACCTCCATCACCAGTTCGGCCAGCGCGTCATCCGCCACCGACCGGTCGCCCAGCTTGCGCCCGATCAGCGCCGCCAGCGCGCCGCGAAAGGACGAATGGTTGCGGATGCCCGTGGCCAGCAGTCCCTTGACCAGCGGATCGCAGCAGCCGCAGGCGCCATCCACGATTTCTTCCCACAGCCGGACCGGATCAACCGGGCCCAGGGTTGACGGGCGGGCGGGCTTGACACGCCTGTTCGCGGGAATGGCAGCAGACTGCTTGTGAGACATGACGGTTCCGTTCCGGCCATGCGGCCTTGGTTAGCAATGTACGCGCGCGCAGGTTACAGCCCCATGGCCTGCCGGGCAAAGCCGCGACGCAGCGGTGTGATGCGATTTATCGCCGCCAGCCCCACATCGCGCGCCGCGCGCAGCACGGGGTTGTCGTTGCCGAACACGCGTTCGAGCATATCGGTCGCCGCCAGCATCAGCAGGTTGGCGGGCCGGCAGCGCGCCTGATAGGCCCGCAGCACGTCGGGCGCGCCCACATCCCCGCCACGGGCATGCGCCGCCCCCACAATATCCACCAGCGCTTGATGTCCCGGAACCCGAGATTGAGCCCCTGCCCCGCGATGGGGTGCATCCCGTGGGCCGAATCCCCCACCAGCGCCAGCCGCGTATCAACATAACGCTGCGCGTACTGGGCGGAAAGCGGATAGACCCACCGCCGCCCCACGGGCGTCAGCGCGCCCAGCCAGTCATCGCCCATGCGGCGGCGGATTTCGTGGGTGAAGGCTTCATGCGGCAGTTCGGCCTGCCGGTAGGCCACCTTCTCGCTCTCGGTCCACACCACGGCGGACAGGTTGGGATAATCCGCCGTGGGGGCCATGGGAAGCTGCGCGAACGGACCGGCGGGCAGGAAATGTTCCAGCGCCCGCCCCCCATGCGGGCGTTCATGGGCCACGGCGCAGATGATCCCGCACTGGTTGTACGGCAGGCGGGTCACGGGAATGCGGGCCTGCTCGCGCAGCGGGCTGCGCCGCCCCTCCGCCGCGATGACGAGCCGGGCGTTGATCACATGCCCGCTGGTGGTGTGGATCACCGCCCCTTCGGCGCGGTGGGTCACGCGGGCCTCATCGGGGGCGAAAACCCGCACG
>NZ_BAIO01000413.1 GCF_000613305.1 Komagataeibacter kakiaceti JCM 25156 | reverse complement strand
CGCCCATGTGCCCCCCGGCTCCCACGGCCAGGGCGAAATACAGCGCGATTCCCCCCGCCAGCAGCACGGGCAGCCAGAGCACAGGGACATCATGCTGCCCCCACAGCCACATGGCCGCCGCGACACGCATGCGCCGCAACCCCGCCCCGGTATGTGTCCAGAACCCTGCAATATGCTGGCGCGGCAGAAGAACCCCCGTCATTCACATGCCCGCCCCGCCATATCCATGCGTGACCGGAATGCACACCTTACCGGCCATGCGGGCGCGCACGCCAGAGAAGCCCCTGTCAGCAGGCCGAAAACATGCTAAGGAGCCGGCTCATGACTGTCCGTACGCGTTTTGCTCCCAGCCCCACCGGCCTGCTGCATATCGGCAACGCCCGTGCCGCCCTTTTCAATTTTCTCTATGCCCGCCACCACGGCGGGCAGTTCCTGCTCCGGATCGAGGATACCGACCGCGAACGTTCAACGCAGAAAGCGGTGGACGTGCTGTTCGACGGCCTGGCTGGATGGGAATCGAAGCCGATGAGAAGCCGGTCTTCCAGTCCACCCGGCAGGCCCGCCATACCGAGGTGGCGCACGCCCTGCTGGAGCGCGGGCTGGCCTATCGCTGCTACTGCACGGCGGAAGAGCTGAAGGAAATGCGCGAGACCGCGATGGCCGAGGGCCGTCCCCCGCGCTACAACGGCATGTGGCGTGACCGTGACCCGTCCGAAGCGCCCGCCAACACCCCCTACACCATCCGCATCAAGGCCCCGCGTGAGGGGGAGACCGTCATTCACGATCTGGTGCAGGGCGACGTGCGCGTGGCCAACGCGGAACTGGATGACATGATCATCCTGCGCGCGGACGGCACGCCGGTCTATCAGCTCGCCGTGGTGGTGGATGACCATGACATGGACATCACCCACGTCATCCGGGGCGATGACCACCTGACCAACACCTTCCGCCAGGCCATGATCTACCGCGCCATGGGGTGGGAGCTGCCGCATTTCGCCCATCTGCCGCTGATCCACGGGCCGGACGGGGCCAAGCTGTCCAAGCGGCACGGGGCGCAGTCCGTCGTCGAGTTCCGGGAAATGGGCTACCTGCGAAGCCCTGAACAACTACCTGCTCCGCCTGGGCTGGGGCCATGGCGATGCCGAGATCCTGTCGCGTGACGAGCAGATCAGGCTGTTCGACCTCGATGGCGTGGGCCGCTCGCCCTCACGCATGGACTACGCCAAGCTGCTGCACATCAACGGCGTCTGGATGCGGCAGGCCGATGACGCGCGCCTGACCCGTGACGTGATGGAACGGCTGGCGGACAGGGACGGCGTGGATACGGGCGATCTGACCCGCAGCCGTGTCCTCACGCTCATGCCGGGCTGAAGGAACGCGCCAAGACGCTGGTGGAACTGGCCGATAACGCCGCCTTCCTCGGCCGCGCGGTCCCGCTGCCCTTCGACGCCAGAGCCGAAAAACAGCTTACCCCGGAAAACCGCGTGATGCTGGGCCGTCTGGCCGAGACGCTGAAGGCGGTCGAACCCTTCACGCAGGGCGGGATCGACGCGGCGCTGCGCCAGTTCGCCGAGACGCATGACATGAAGCTGGGCAAGGTCGCGCAGCCACTACGCGCCGCCGTGACCGGCAGCACCATGTCCCCCGGCATTGACGATACGCTGGCCGCTCTTGGCCGGGACGAGGTACTGGCGCGCATCAACGCGGTCGCCGCCCATGAGTGAGCGCAGCGGCCATGGTGGCAACATGTTCCTGAACCGACCGGCGCGGCACCTGCTGGGGGTGCAGGGCATGCATCCCAGCCGCATCACGCCCATTCTGGACCTTGCGGAAAACTACACCCTGCTCAACCGCTCGCGCAAAACGCCGCGCGACCTGCTGCGTGGCCGCACGCTCATCAACCTGTTTTTCGAGGACAGCACGCGCACCCGCACCTCCTTCGAGCTGGCGGGCAAGCGGCTGGGGGCGGATGTGGTGAACATGACCGTGGCCAGTTCCTCGGTCAACAAGGGGGAGACGCTGCTTGATACGGCGGCGACCCTGAACGCCATGCATACCGACCTGCTGGTGGTGCGCCACGCGCAGTCCGGCGCGCCCGCGCTGCTGGCGCAGAAGGTGCAGGCCAGCGTGGTCA
>NZ_BAIO01000414.1 GCF_000613305.1 Komagataeibacter kakiaceti JCM 25156 | reverse complement strand
CTCGCCCTGCTGGCCCCGGCCGATGGGACGGCCGGGAGCGGTTTTCAGGAAACTTCTTGAAACAACCGATTGATAAAAAATCATAAAAGTTTCCCGGTGTCGCTGTTTTTCAAAAAAGCTGCACCAGAAACTTCCCCGGGTTTTGCAGGCTGTTTCAGACAGCCTCTAACGCTGCTGGCCCTGCTGGTCATTGCCGCCCATGGCCTGGATCAGGGCCTGCACCTCGGCGGGGTGGGCCTTGAGCAGGGCGACGTTATCGGGGTTGAGCGGCGGCATGTCCTTGCCGTCCTGCGGCGGATGCATGATGACGGCCTGCGTCATGCCAAAGGTGGTGATGTTCATGACGAACTCACGCGGGGACATGCGGTTGCGCTGCAGGATCGGCTGGAGCTGGGGCATCGCCTGCGTGCGGCTGATGGTTTCCTCCAGCGTCATGCTCGGCGTGTCCGGGGGCGAGATATGCGCCAGCTTGATCTGCTGGATGACGGGCAGCATGCGCGCGAAAAAGTTGCCCGGCAGCTTGTAGCGCGCCACGGTCTCGACATCGCGGTTGAGCGCGGCCTCCTGCTCCGGGGTAAGCTGCTGCACGCTGTTCATCTGCTGCCCGTCGCCCTGCTGCGGGACGGGCTGCTGGGCCATTGCCGGATGCATGCCGATGGCAGATGGGTCACGGCAAGGGCGCAGGCGGTGGCCAGCAGCGTTTTGCGGATGGAAGGATAGGTCATGGCTGGTTGCTCCATTCGCCCTGTCTCATCAGGGGTTCGCGGCTGCCATCGTGGTTGATGGCGTCAACGTCGATTTTGCTGGACCCGATCATCCAGTCAATATGGATGAAACTGGTATTCGCGCCCTGGCGGGTCAGTTGGGCCTCGGTCAGGTTTTCGGTATCGCACATGCACTTGGCATAGGACTGGCCCAGCGCGATATGGCTGGATGCGTTCTCGTCGAACAGGGTGTTGCGGAACAGGATGCCGCTTTGTGAAATGGGGGAGGACGCGGGCACCAGCGCCACTTCGCCCAGCCTGCGCGCGCCGTCATCGGTATCAAGGATGCGTTCAAGCACCGCCTGCCCGGTGCTGGCATGGGCCTCGACAATGCGGCCTTCCTCGAAACGCACGCGGATATCATCAATCAGCGTGCCCTGGTGGAACAGCGGCTTGGTCGCGCGGACATGCCCGTTCACCTTGCGCGCATGGGGGGTGGTGAACACTTCCTCGGTCGGGATGTTGGGGTTGCAGATAATGCCGTTGCCCGCGGGTTCCGCGCCCCCGGCCCAGGAATGGCCATCGGCCAGCCCCACGGTCAGGTCCGTATCCGGCCCGCTGAAATGCAGCGCCGCGCGTTGAGCCACGCCGTGCGGCGGCCGAGATGGGCGTTATGCGCCTTCCATTCCGCCACCGGGTCATCCACCATCACGCGCGAGGCCTGGAAGATCGCATCCCACAGGCGGCTGACCGCCTCCTCTTCCGGCAGGTCGGGAAAGACCTGCATCGCCCATGCGGGGGTGGCGAAGGCCACGATGTTCCAGTTGACGGCAAAGCGCGTGATCAGTTCCATGGCGGGCCGCCCCGCGCGGGAGGCGGCGCGCGACACGCGGGAGACGCGCTCGGGGTTCTCTTTGGCCAGCAGCACGGGGTTGCCGCCGGTAACCGCCATGCGTGCCGCCCCCTTGCGGTAGGCGTTGGCCATGCCTTCGTGCAGCCAGTCGGCGGCGGCGTCCAGCGTGTCATCGGCGGCGTAATGGAAACGGGCGAGCGTGGCCACGTCATCGGAATAGAACGGCGTGACCAGCGCGGCCCCGGCCCGGTAGGCATGTTCGGTAATCCGGCGCACCAGCGGCACGGCCTCCAGCGGCGCGGTGATGAGAAGCTGCTGCCCATGCGCGATGTTCAGGCCGATACGGACCGCGACTTCAGCCAGGCGGTCCAGAAGCTGTTCATGCCGGGGGGAGAGAACCATGCGTCATCAAATCCTGTTATTGGCGGGCGACGTGCCGCGTGCCTGTAGCGTGGCGACAGGATAGACGACACGCCCATCGCGCGTAAGATGCTATCGGAAAACCAGCGGAGACATGGCCTTAATGAAGCAGACGGTGCCGGGTTCCCACGCCCTGTGCGCG
>NZ_BAIO01000415.1 GCF_000613305.1 Komagataeibacter kakiaceti JCM 25156 | reverse complement strand
CTGCGTGGCAAGGGCCGCGCGGATGGCGTTGAAATCCGCCGCCCCCTGCGTGCGGGCTTCCACCACGATGCCGCCACGGAAGTCCAGCCCCAGTGTCAGGCCGGGGTGGAAGAACAGGATGAGCGAGGCGATGGACAGCACGGCGGAGGTGGCGAGGCCGATGAAGCGGCCGCGCATGAAGTTGATTTTCGTGCCGCGCGGCACGAACCGGAGAAGGGGACGGTCAAACATCATGCGGCGCGCCTCAGACCGGCAGGGTGCTGGGGCGGACGCGGGCATACCAGCGCACCATCAGCATCCGTGAAAGGAGAAGGGTGGTGAAAAGGGTCGTCACGATCCCGATCGTGATGGTCAGCGCGAAGCCGCGCACCGGTCCGGTCCCGAAAATGAACAGCATCACATGCGCCAGCAGGGCCGTGGCGTTACTGTCCACGATGGTGGAGGTCGCGCGCTCGAATCCGGTCTGCATGGCCTGTAGCGGCGTGCGGCCACGGGCCACTTCCTCGCGGATGCGTTCGTTGATCAGGATGTTCGCATCCACCGCCATGCCCAGGGTCAGCAGCATGCCCGCCATGCCCGGCAGGGTCAGCGTGGCCTCGAACAGGGACAGGATGGCGGTCATCAGCACCAGGTTGGCCAGCAGGGCGATATTCGCGTACCAGCCGAAACGGCCGTAGAACAGCGCCATGAAGGTGATCACCAGCACGAAACCGGCCGCGAGGCTGTAGCCGCCCGCCCGGATCGAATCCGCGCCCAGGGACGGGCCGATGGAGCGCTGCTCGATCACGTTCAGCGGCGCGGGCAGCGCCCCCGCGCGCAGCAAAAGCGCCATGTCCGTGGCCTGCTGGGCGCTGAAGCCGCCGGTAATCTGGCCGCTGCCGCCGGTAATGGCGGTGCGGATGACGGGGGCCTCGATCACCTTGTTATCCAGCACGATGGCGAAGCGCTTGCCCACATTGGCGCGGGTGACGGCGCCGAATTCCTGCGCGCCGGTCGAATCGAAGGTGAAGTTCACCGCCCATTCCCCGCTCTGCTGGTCGATCGAGGCGCTGGCGTTGGTCAGGTCCGCCCCGTCCACATCCACATGCGAATAGACCGGAAGCGGGGGCTGTCCATCGGTCATGGGCAGCATGTCCACGCCTGGCGGCGGCACGGCCGAGCCGATGGCGGAATCCGCGACCAGATGGAACGTCATCTTGGCGGTGGTGCCCAGCAGGTTCTTCACCCGTTCGGGGTCGCTGATGCCGGGCAGTTCGACAATGATGCGGTCCTCACCCTGCCGGGTGATTTCCGGATCGATCGCGCCGGTGGCGTCAATGCGGCGGCGCACGATCTCGATGGACTGGGTCACGGCGTCATAGGCGCGCTGGCGGGCCGCGTCGGCCGACAGGGCCAGCGTGATCTGGCCCGCGTCATCCTGCGTGACCGTGAATTCGTCCGGCACGTTCATGGGCATGGCGCGCAGGGCCTTGAGGTCCGGCCTGCCTTCCTCCGGCGCGCGGGGCGTGAAGGTGACGCCATGGGCGGTGGTGGTCAGGTTGCGGTAACCCAGCCCGGCGCGCAGCAGGGTCTGGCGCGTTTCGTCCTGCAGCCCGCGCAGCCTGTCGGCGGCGACACTGTTCATGTCCACCTGCAGCAGCAGGTAGGAGCCACCCCGCAGGTCAAGGCCCAGATGGATCTGGCGCCAGGGCAGGGACGGTGTGGGCTGGCGCATGACATTGGGCAGGCACAGCGCCAGCCCGATCAGACATACGCCAATGACCGAGGCCATTCTGAGCCGACTGTAATACATCATGACTTGATGGAGAGCTCCCTGCGCCCGGCGGAAGCGGTTTCCTTTTCCGGCATGGTCGGTGTGTCCCGTGTATGGAATTCAGTGCGGGAACATGCCGGTCCACGCCCGATGATGCAACCGCTGATGCACCGGCCCCCGGCCCGCCGTTGCCGTTTTGCCGCATTCAGGGCACCTGCGCGCCCACCGGGGGTGGGCGATCGGGGTGGCGGCTGCTAATCGGGCAGGCAGGGATATAACAGGCGGGAGACAGGACATGGCACGGGCCGGGGCAGTGGTGGCGGGGCGGCGGTTACGCATCGGGATCGTGGGGGCGGGGCAT